>JBLHTH010000100.1:0-12184 GCA_047627195.1 Pseudohongiellaceae bacterium
GGAAGACTTATCCCTTATGTCGGCACCGGTTAGCTGGCTGGCCTGCCTATACTGGCCAGTTTAGTTGTCATACTTGGAAGGAAAGAAGCGCACAGACGCTCTTGATGCCTCTGCGTCACAGTCGTAAACATCTAGCTTGTAGCCCTTAGCTGCAGGCAGCCAACGCGTGGTATAGGACGCCGGCGCAAGTAGAAACATAGGGTCTTCTAGGGTCAGTGTCATGTTCAGCTGCTCACCGTCCACCCAGTACTTCTCAGTCACAATTTTTTGCGCCGAAGAAGGAATGCCGTTGTAATCATCAAAGCCTGCAATGTCGAAAACAAAATGAGTTGTGGTGACTACCAAGGCATCGTCTTGGTATACGCCAACTGAGAATCCCTGCAAGCTAAAATCTACGGCAGATGGTTCGCGCCCATCTAACCAAATTGTGCGTAATTGGTCGTCTTTTTCATACCTGAGTAAAACTCGATCAGGCCACTGAGTGATTTGCATATGATAAGGGTCATATTGAATCGCAGGTGAAGAGGCGGGCTGGCAATCATATTTTGGGGCGACTGTCTCTTCCCAGACTTCTTGATAGGCTTTGGCGCGGGCATTCAGTTCGGGGAAGTTGGATTCGTTCCATGGCATCTCAACGCCGTTCACTGGGCGCACACTAAAGCCGCCGTCCCAAATGCGTTCTAGGTCGGGAATCGAGTCAAATCGCTGAGCCTGCGCTTGGCTGGCAGCCAAAGTCATGACTAAGCCTGCCGACAGCGCTAAGGCTCCTGTTAAGGTTGAAGATATGTGGGGTTTCAAATTATTGAATAAAATCATTTTCTAGTCCTTGCGGCTTAACGGTTTGAATCGCGTTCTTGAACGCCGCGGCCGGCAACAATCGGGCTGCCATCTTCACGGGTCATACGCACGCAGCAAATCCCGTAAGAGTTTTTGGCTCGGGAGCGCTGGCCATTCATTTTAACTACCGTGCCGACGGTTAGGGATTCAGGCGTCCAGCCTACTCGGCGCAGACTTACCGGTGCGCCTAGCTCAACCTGCCATTCGACTGTTTGGCCGTCATCACCGGGGCCATCAAGATACAGAAAGGCATGGGGGTTTCGGAACACAAAGCGCGTGACAGGCCCGTCAATTTCAACCCGATTTTCGGGGTCATAGAACGGCGCACTTGCATGGTGGGCGATAACAGGGGCGACCAAAAATCCGAGACCAGTTGCGGCAACAGCTGCAGCGGCCATGAAAAAACGATGGGTCTTCATAGCTAATTCCTTGTTTAGACTTCTTATTGTTAGGATCAGTTTACAGGAATTTATTGAACTTGGAATAATGAAATGCGGCAGATGTACTGTGCTATCAGCTCGTTTTGAGTCTGACATTATCTTACTTAGACACACTTTGTATTTTTTCCGCATGTGTTAAGAAAATCAGTTGGAAACGGCTTGCAAAGGTCTGTAAAGCGTTTCATTGTACTTACTTATTTGGTGGGACCCTAAAAACTGCTCGCAAACTCTTAAAAAAAATTAAGGCATGCGGCATAGCACTCAATTTGCCTGTATAGACGATACAATGTCCTACCTTAAATGCACTCTGCCTATTCTTCAGGTTTTGAGGCTAAGGCCCTGTATTGGCTTTTTGCTAAGCAATCGTTGATCGAGGAATTTGAAAGTGCAGGATTAGCGGGCGTAAGCACTAGGCAGGCAGCCCTAAAACTTCTTTTTTATTGTTGCCAGCAAACTGACGCAACTAAGTATCTATGAATTCAGTCCGGAAAAATATGAACCTTGAAAAACTAATGCATGCCGAGAAAACATTTTCGCAGCGCTATCCTGGCGGTTTTGCCCATCCTGAAATGATGGCTATTGGCAAGAAGCACAAGATGGATAAGATGATCGAATTCACTCAGACAAGTTTCGTTAAGAAAAATTTCCGAGACACCATGGATATTCTCGATAATTGGATAAAGCTTGTTAGTCGGTCATCGATGATCTCAATTTTTGAAAAGCCAAGATTTAAAGAGTTTGTGGGTTCTTTAACTCCGAAAGAGAAAAATTTATTGGTTGCAGGGTTGAAGGATCAATTGCATGGCTCAGAGCGCAAAGGCTTTGAGACAATACTCGATCTTATGAAAATGGCTAAGTTGGCTAAGTGGTCGCTTATCAGTATTTGTCCGGTCTACCATAACCCACAAGACGCAGTCTTTGTTAAACCTACCACTGCAAAAGGTGTGGTTGCCTATTTTGAGCTCGAGAATTTAGTCTATAGGCCACAGCCGAGCTGGGAGTTTTATGAGGCCTATCGTAGCGCCATAAACACAATGAAAACTAAGGTAGATCCATCCCTTGCACCAAATAGTGCTGCGTTTTCAGGTTTTTTGATGATGAGCCTGCCGCAGGCGGTTAGGTAGCTTTAACGGCCAGCAGGTAGTTTAGGTTTGAATAGCTCAGCTTAACAAGACAAACATGCGTTACTCACTTACCTCTGATTTTTTTTCGAGTTCGAAATGAATATTAGCTCAACTGGAAGGCGGTACTTGAGTTTTAGTGCAAACTAATCCTGAGGTGAAAACTATCCCGAAGAGAAACGGGAAGGGGCACTAGTAGAAAAACTAGTAGAAAAACAGGAAGGGGAATTAGGAGACAAAAGTTTTTTTACTCGTCTTGATATTTAAGAAATGGCGAGAAGTTTGGTCATTTCATAAAAAAGTTGGTTTTCAATCAGGCAGCTAATTTACATTTACTTTATTAGCTGACCAATACTGATACCAGCTGGCTGCGATAATTTTTTCTAGCCGCGCGCGAAGCTTCGAAGAAGTGACTAAATATGGATTAAGCATATCGACAGCCGCGCACCTAATTAGCGACGTTTAGACACAGACATGTAACTAACCGTACTGCTGGTAAAACTATATCTATCTGGATTTATTCTTGTCTCGACAAAGATCGACCTTCTGTCACTATAGTTTAATAAATGTTCCCTAGAATAAAAAACTAGATTGCGGAGCATTTAGTCCATCTTTAAATTCAGCTGTTATCTAGAAAAATAAAAATAGCGAGTCAAGAGAAGTTGCACTAAACCGGTGGAGCGAAATCTTGGATTCAAGGATTACTATGATTATCAGTATTGTTACAAGAACCGCGATCGAGGCCGATCGCTCAGGGCTAAAAGATTTATACGCTCAGTGGGGTAAGGCTTTTCAGCATTGTATGGATGATCACTATTTTTTGGCAGAGCATGAAGGAAGAATTATTGCAGCTATTAGACTTGCTTTTGAAAATAGTATTTTTGTGGTTCGGAGCCTTTATGTGCAAAAGAAATTTCGTGGATGCGGTGTGGCTAGAGAATTATTGAGTCAAGTAGAGAAGGTGTTAGGGTCGGCAGAAGTCTACTGCCTAGCTTTGGAAAATCATGAAAAGCTACTAGGAGCGATTGGACTGCAAAAAATATTAGGACTAACCGCTCCGGCTTTCTTGACCGCGCGTAGGAAAGGTCTGCAAGAAGAAGGTGTGGACGCAATCCTGATGAAGCGCAGCGTCGGCGTAGAGGTCAGACCTCTCATGGCAAAGGATCTAGAACTTGCAATGGATCTGATTAGTGAATTTGAGTTGCCGGAAGTGCAAAAACTCAGTAAAAACGACATCCGTAGCATTTTTAGTAGAATTGCTTCTAGCGGCGGGGCAGTGGTGGGCGCATTTCAAAATAACGTTATGGTAGGGACCTGCACAGTTAATATTTGTGCAAACTTGAGCTGGTCGGGCAGGCCATACAGTATTATAGAGAATATCATTGTTACTAAAACGGCTCAGGGCCAAGGAATTGGAAAATGCTTGCTACTATTTTCTAAACATTTCGCAGCAAGTAAAAACTGCCATAAAGTTGCTCTTATGACTCATGATACGAACATTACTGATACAAGTTTATACACAGCAGCCGGCTTTTCTGACGACAAGGTCGGCTACCAAATACGCTTTGGTGTCTAACTAGATTTTAATGGCCTGTATAGATTCTTTCTTTTCGGCTTAGTAATCCACAGATAATCATCCTACATATTTTTGGCTCTGATAGTGAGACATGACGCTAGTTAGGTTTTATCTGATCGCAACGTTCAGATAAGGATTTGGCTAGCGCAAGCCCAATTGTCTTAAAAACTTCATTTCATTGCCACGCCAATGTAATACAAATCGGGCAACCTTCTGCTCGGGTTAAATAATTTCACTTTGGGATTTTTTTTCTTCTTGTAGACCTAGAGGTTGCGCTCATTAATTGCTAATTTTTACTAATAAGGATATTCATGCACAATTTACAAACAGTGTTGTTCTGCTTAGGTGCGGGAGGAATTCTATTTTCTTCTACAGCGAGTGCTCAAGTTAAAGAAGGTACTATCGAAGAGATTACTGTAACTGCTCAAAAAAGAGAGCAATCAGTATTAGATGTAGCGGTGACTATGGATGTTATTTCAGGAGACTTTCTTGATCGCACAAATACCACTGAACTTGATGATTTATCTCGATTTCTACCCAATGTTGTGATTCAAGAACAAGGCGTGAGCCTGCCTTCTTTCAGTATCAGAGGCATTACGGATGACTCTGCTAGCATTACGTCAACACCTCGTATTTCTGTTTTTCAGGATGGGATTGATATCAGTAAGAAAACAGTTTCCAGTGTTTCTTTATATGATATTGAGCGTATCGAGGTATTGAAGGGGCCGCAGCCAACGCTATTTGGCGCTGCCGCAGCGAACGGTGCAGTCAGTGTCATCTCGGCGCGACCAAGTAACGAATTTGAAGCTCAAGGCAGGTTTGCAGCCAATACTCTGAGCGGCATCGATTTTCGCGGCATGATCAATACACCTATAAATGATGTGTTGGCATTTCGCTTGGCAACGGTGTATCGCGAGCAAGATGGTCAGATTGACAATCTTGCCTGTGGGCCTGATTCCTATAACCCTTCTGGGTTTATCACAGATGCCAAGGGTGTATCGAAGGCTTGCGCAGGAGGGGAATTGAATGGAGTATCAGTGGCTGCCTTTCGTGCCACCTTGCAGGCCGAGTTGGATAATACAACTATTTTGATTCGTGCCTCGATGGAGACTAATGACCAGCCTGGAATTTCATTTAAAAGTGGCTCTATAGCGCCATTGAATGGCTCTACGAATCCTTTTTCTGATGCCGAACTAGGTCTTGGTTCGTTGATTGGTATCGAGCGAGACTTGTCTTCTTTCGATGCTGCAATCACTCACAATTTCAACGACAAATTGGAACTAACCGTTGACGGCTATATAAAAGATGTCGAGCTGTCCGAGTACTTTGATGCTGATGGCACAGGCTTAAGAATTCAGGATGCCTTTTTTGAAAACGATGCAGATCTTTCGGGTTTTGGTGCTCGTCTAGTTTACAGATCAGGAGACAAATTCGAAGGATTTGTAGGGTTCTCTTCAACTCAAGATGAGTCTGTGTTGCCATTCGTTCAGTTGGTAGACCCTGTTCTACGAGATGTTTTCGACGCACGATTGGCTGAACTTGAAACTCAATTTCCGAACGTTTCATTGATAAACGATGTCAGCACTACTGCCTCAATTGAAGAGACGGCGGCCGTTCGGCAGATGCTAATTGACTCGCTATTTAACGCAGATGGGACGCCCATCAGTGATCCATCAACTTCGGCTACAGAAATTAGGGGTCCGTTTACATTCGAGGGTGATTTAGAAATTAACTCAGCGGTAGTCGAGGGCTCTTATGCGTTAACAGATCAGCTGACACTTACGGCGGGGGTTCGTTATATTGATGAAACTCGGTTCTCAAAAGACACTTTCTTTGGCACGTTCTCAGCTGAAGAAGCACGAGACTTTTCTGCTACTTTGCCTCGTGTTTCTCTAAATTATAACTACAGCGACAACATGTCATTCTATGTTAACTATGCAAAAGGCCGTCGTTCTCCCGTCGTCGATGTGAATCCATTCGGTGCGACCTCAGTTATAGATCCGGAGACCGTAGACAGTTTTGACCTTGGTCTAAAATACTACGGTGAGAGCTTGTCTATTACCGCAGCCGTATTTGCCTACACGTATAAAGATTTCCAGGAAAGCTTCACAGATGCGCAAACATTCGAAAGTGTTACAGTCACAGTCGGTGATTCTAATATGTTTGGGTTCGAAGCAAGTGTTGATTACGCGCTCGATGACTCTTTAAGAATCGGTGCTAATCTTGGTTTGCTAGATGCGCAGTTCGATGACAATACCGATGCCGGAGCTCGATTTGATTACGGTGGAAATACTTTTCGTTTGGCCCCGCAGGTGAGTTCTTCACTATTTCTTAATAAGTCTTTCAATGTGGGTGGATATGAGCTGGAGTTCGAGCTGATTAGCTCTTTCCAGTCAGAAGTCTTCTTTGATAGCAGTAATCGCCCAGAGCTCGCTCAGGACGAGTACTGGATAAGCGATGCCTCAATAAAGCTCAATAGTGACCAAAGCAGATGGCGCTTCGAACTATTTGCAGACAATATTTTTGATGAAGAATATTTGATTGATGCAGGCAACACCGGTGGCGGATTTGGAATTCCGACATTTGTAGCGGGCATGCCCTTTGTCGGTGGCGTGCGAGTTTACGCTGATTATTGATAAGCAATAAACACATGCTGCGGCGCACAGGCATTGGTCTGGCGCCGCATTACTCGATTAGTTTGACCGTTTGCCCTAATTGTCCGCTATCTGTTAAAAAACCAACCTACTTTTCCCTCTCGTTAGGCCAAGGCGTTGTTTATCCAGCGTGGTTCAGGATAGCCTGACTCAAGGCAGAATGAGAATTGTAATTTTTTGGTTGGTAGATGTTTTGAAGTTCATGACGTTAGCTTATGCGCGGTTTTTGAGCATCGAAGCCTCACCTAGTCGTAGCAGCCGTATTGAAGTATTAGCACAATGAAGCCGGTATTATAGTAGTAGGAACAGCTCAGGGGTTTTCTTCTTAAACTGCTGTGGATTGAATATTACAGGCCTGCAGTTTATTTTGAATTGCTTTGGTTATTGATGAGGAGTCCAGCCCTGCAGTCTCTAACATTTGCGGTACTTTACCATGGTCAAGAAATGTATCTGGTAGTCCTAAATTAAGCACTGGAATTTGATGGTTTTCTTGTAGCAAAAATTCATTCACAGCAGAGCCTGCTCCGCCAAGAATAGTGTTTTCTTCCACGGTTACTATCAGTTGATGGGTAGTAGCCATATAAGCTATTAGTTCTTCATCGAGCGGCTTAACAAAGCGCATATCAATAACAGTGGCATTTAATTCTTCAGCCGCAATAAGAGCTGGTTGAACCATACTTCCGAAGGCTAGGATTGCAATCGATCGTCCTTTTCGGCGACTGAATCCTTTACCAATTGCCACAGTCTCAAGTGACTGAGGTATTTGAGCGCCGGGTCCTTTGCCACGCGGATAGCGAACTGCAGTGGGGCCTTTGTGCTCAAATCCAGTGGAGAGTAGTTTGAAGGTCTCCGCTTCATCGCTTGGCGCCATGACAATCATATTGGGGATACAGCGTAAGTAACTAAGGTCAAAGCTGCCTGCATGCGTTGGACCGTCTTCCCCAACCAAGCCAGCTCGGTCAATGGCAAACATGACATCAAGGTTCTGCAGTGCCACATCGTGAATTAATTGATCATAGGCTCTTTGTAGGAAGGTAGAGTAAATAGCCACGACTGGTTTAAGACCGTCGCAGGCCATTCCGGCGGCAAACGTGACCGCATGCTGCTCAGCGATAGCCACATCATGAAATCGGGTGGGAAACCGCTCTGCAAAATTTTGCATGCCTGAGCCTTCCCCCATTGCTGGTGTGACGGCTACTGTGAGTTCATTTTGTTCAGCTTGTAAACACAGCCAGTCACCAAAAACTTTAGAATAAGTGGGCGAGGGTAAACTTGCATCAACAGTTGCTAACTTAGCTTCTTTTTCTTTTACAGTTTCGATTTTACTTAACGCATGCATCCCAAAAGGGTCTTTTTCTGAAGCGGTATAGCCTTTGCCTTTTTGAGTTACAACATGAAGCAGTTGAGGGCCGCGCAGCGTTTTAATATTGCGCAAAATCTCTACTAGCCCAGCGGTGTCATGCCCGTCCACTAGGCCAATATAGTTAAATCCTATTTCTTCAAATAAGGTGCCAGGTGACACCATTCCTTTCATGTATTCTTCAGCGCGGTGAACCGCCTTCAAAGCGGGAGGAATTTTTGAAAGAACTCTTTTACTGCCTTTACGAATAAAGTTATAGGGCTTGCTAGCCCACATGCGCGCAAAATAGCTAGACATGCCGCCAACATTATTGGAAATCGACATATTGTTATCATTGAGAATGACAAGAAAATTGTCATCGAGATGACCCGCATGATTTAGCGCCTCAAAAGCCATCCCGGCGGTCATCGCGCCATCGCCGATAACCGCTATGCAGTAATTGTCATCGCTCTGAAGTCTGGCTGCGACCATCATTCCAAGCGCCGCACTTATAGACGTGCTGGAGTGACCAACACCGAATGTATCGTAGGGGCTTTCGCTTCGATTGGGGAAGGCTGCTAAGCCGCCAGCCTGCCGCATGGTGAGCATTTTATCTCTGCGCCCGGTTAGTATTTTATGCGGATAGGCTTGGTGCCCTACATCCCAAACCAAGCGATCATCTGGAGTGTTGAAGACAAAGTGCAGTGCGATGGTAAGTTCGACCACGCCCAGCCCGGCGCCAAAGTGCCCGCCGGTTTGGCCAACTGAGTAGAGTAAAAACAGGCGTAATTCTTCTGCCAGCTCAGCAAGCTGGCCAACCTCTAGCTCCTTTAGATCGCTAGGTGAATCAATTTGATCTAACAGAGGTGTGTTAGGTCTGATAACAGGTATTTCGTCTAACATTTGTGTATTTCAACTCTTGGAGCGAATTTTTTCAAGGCCTTCGGCGATTTAGCCAGTAATAAACGGGCGCACAATCTAGATTCGGCGTTTCGGGGGGGCAATCAGCTGCCTCCGTTAGTTTTTTCTAGTGATGATATAGCTAGCAAGCTCACGCAGTGGCTGGGCTGTGTCGCCAAAGCCCTCTAATTCAGCGATTGCAGATTTGCTCAGTTGTGCAGCCCGTTGTTTGGCTTGCTCCAATCCCAGTAATGATACATACGTTGGCTTACTTAATTCCCGATCAGAGCCTTGTGGTTTGCCTAAAGTTTGGGTGTCACCGGTTTCATCTAGGATATCGTCATGGACCTGAAATGCTAGGCCTATACGCTGGGCGTATCTGGTTAAGGCGGTAACTTGCTCGCCTGTCACATTAGGATAGCTTAGGGCACCCAGGATACAACAAGACTGAATAAGCTCACCGGTCTTCAGTTGGTGCATAATCTCCAGCTGCTCCAGAGTAAGGTCTTGACCTACAGCGGCAAAATCGACAGCTTGGCCACCCGCCATGCCCATTGCTCCCGTTGCTTTGCCAAATATCCTGATCATGCGCAGATTAACAGCCGGACTCACGGAAAGATTTTTACTGGTTAGAACTTCAAAAGCTAAACTTTGTAGTGCATCACCTACTAAAATCGCTGTGGCTTCATCGTATTGCTTATGTACCGTGGGCTTGCCTCGACGTAAATCATCGTCATCCATTGCCGGCAGGTCGTCATGAACAAGAGAGTAGCTGTGGAGTAGTTCGACCGCTAAGGCTGGTGAATCTGCCGATTCAACTCTTCCGCCGACGGCAAGGGCGCTGGCATAGACCAGAATAGGACGTATTCGTTTACCGCCATTGAGGCAGGCATAGTTCATGGCCTCTCCCAAGCGGGTATTGGGATAATCTCGCTGCAATTGAGCCGCTAACAAATCGTTGCTACGTGCTCTGTAGAGGGCAAGGAATTCATTAAATTGTGCACTATCTGGAGGAGGCATGATAACTACCCATCGTCTTCTAAGACGTCGAGATCTTCGGTATCGCCATTTTCGTTGATTAGTATTTGCACTTTTTGTTCTGCCGCTCGTAATGCAGTTTGGCAATCACGGGTCAGTTTTATGCCTTTTTCAAACGATTTTAGTGAGTCTTCAAGACTTAGCTCACCTTCTTCCATTGAAGAAACTAAGGCCTCTAGGTCAGCAAGTGATTTTTCGAATTCAAAGCTTTCAGATTTGCTCTTTGCCATTTGCAGTACCAATAAATTGAAGCGTTGTTGAAGATGATTGGGATTATACGTCAACTTACACGTAATGCATCTTCACTGGTCATTATCCGGTCAGATATGGGCATAGGCACCGGGATGTGATTTTGCAGGGCCTAGTCCTGATATTACAGAGATAAAAATCCTCGTATTTCCTTCAACCCTCGAAAACCAAGCTAGACTTGATTAGAACAAGAGAATTCATGGCCGCGGCATTAGTGCTGCGCATTTATAACTTTTAGTTATCGATAAATCCATATGGATTGGAGGCCTGGCTGGCCTTTAATCATCCATTATTGGAATTTGTAAGAGTTAAGGAAGCTTAGTAATGGATTTAGCAACACTGATAGGGCTGATAGGCGTCTGGGCGCTAATGATTGTCACCATTATGATGGGTGGCTCCGCCTATATGTTTGTCAATGTGTCGTCCTTGCTGATCGTTGTCGCGGGGACGATGCTAGTGGTGATGATGAAATTTGGCATGAGCCAGTTTTTTGGTGCGCTGAAATCTGCCAGCAAGGTCTTTTCCGATAAATTGGACAAGCCTGAGGACTTGATTTCTGAGATCGTGGAACTTGCTGATGCGGCAAGAAAAGGCGGCTTACTCTCCCTGGAAGGCAAGCAGGTCGGCAACGACTTTCTTCAGAACGGCATCCAATTACTAGTTGATGGTCACGACCCCGAGGTTGTGAAAACCTTACTCACAAAAGATATGAAGCAGGCTGTAGGACGACATGAATGGGGCCAAAAAGTGTGGCAATCGGTAGGCGATATCGGGCCAGCTATGGGCATGATTGGAACGCTAATAGGCTTGGTAGGTATGTTGGCGAGCATGGACGATCCCCAGTCTATAGGGCCTTCGATGGCGGTTGCTTTGTTGACCACGTTATATGGCGCCATGATGGCTAACATGTTTGCACTGCCAATTTGCGACAAGCTGAATTTGCGCAGCTCCGAAGAGGAGACAATAAAGTCATTGATCATCGATGCCCTGCTGGGAATTCAGGCGGGGCAGAATCCAAGGGTGATCGACACTATGTTAAGAACGTATCTGCCAGTCTCACAGCGCGCTGTGGAAGCGCCGACTTAATATTGATTTTGCTCGGCACTAAGAACAGAAAAGGCTCGTTTAGCTAAAGAGACTATAGCCCAAAAGTAAAGCACTCAAAGAGTTTAGTCCATGTATGGTGAAGAAGTTGAATGTCAGGATTGTCCTGCCGGTATCCCTGCATGGGTGATGACGTTTGCCGATTTGATGACTCTTTTGATGTGCTTTTTCGTGCTGCTGCTTTCATTTTCAGAAATGGATGCACTGAAATTTAAGCGTTTGGCCGGTTCAATGGCGCAGGCATTTGGTGTGCAAAATCAGCTAGATGTCGATGATATCCCTAAGGGAACAAGCATTATCGCACAGGAATTCAGTCCAGGAATTCCTGAGCCGACACCCATCAATGAAATCTACCAGTCAACGCGAGAGATTACTGAAAGCACTCTGGATTTCGACGAAACCGATATCTTTGATGTTGAGCAAGGTATTGATGGGCAAACCCAAGGTGTGGCACTTCCTATCGTTCAAAAGCTAGAAGAGTTAGTCCAGCAAACCCAGTCTGATGCAGCTGAGCTCTCAGAGGCTCTGAAGATACAGATCGTCAGAGGCGAGCTCGAAATCGAATCTGAAGGCCGAAAGATTGTTGTGCGGATAAAGGAGCGTGGATCTTTTGCTCCCGGTACAGCCGATTTGGCCCCAGATTACTATGCCGTTATAGCCATAATTCGCGAAGTTATCGCAAAACGAGAAGGGGCTGTCGCGGTAGAGGGTCACACAGACGATATTAATATTCGTAGCAGCCGATTTAGGTCGAACTGGGATCTGTCTGCAATGCGCGCTGTGTCAGTTGCACAAGAGCTTTTTATAGACAATGTGCTGGATTCCCGGCGCTTTGCAGTATCAGGTTTTGCTGATGTGCAGCCGTTAGTGCCGAACGATTCTGCACAAAACAGGGATCGAAATCGGCGCGTAGAAATAGTGATTCG
>JBLHTH010000101.1:0-12044 GCA_047627195.1 Pseudohongiellaceae bacterium
CGGGTCGAGACTATGACTTAAAGCCTGGGCTTACCTTGCAAGGCATTTTGCTCATATATCGGGTTAAGCTATCACTTTATTACAACGAATAATGCCTCGTTAGGATAGGGTTTTAGCTGTCGTGAATCCTTTGTCTGTTTGTCATAGAGGGTCTTTTTTTGCCACAGAGCAACCGCCTCAACACGGGCTAAGCCAATTTTAAACAAGCCGGCTCTGCGCTATCAATTTTACTCGAGATCATTTCCGAAACGCATAGCCGACTGCAGCGCCTGCGGCATTTTATGCGGCGCCGGCAAACTAAAATCGGAACTTACTGTTCTCCCAATTAGGCTAAGATTTTGGCGTTGGGTATTTAGTAAGGTTGTAAATAGTGTTTTTGCGAGTTGGTTTTTAGCGCTGTGACCGTTAAATAACGCACCTTTTTTGTGCTCCTCAAAGTCTCCGTTTCATTAGGGACTCAATGTCATACAGCGCAACATCTATTCATGGTAAAAAGAAGCGCGCAGGTCAGAGTAAAAAAAAGCACGCTTCAATTGAAGAAAGTATTTTTTTTATCCCCCTGTGATTTCACCTGATACAAAGTACGCACTGCTTAATGGCCCTGATTTGGCCATCTAGCAGATTCGAGCTGAATAAAGTACAGACTAGGATTAATGCTTGTGAAAATGAGTCGTGTTAATTTAACCGGCGAGCGAGTTAAAACATAAAACTTATCAAAGAGGTTGTCGATGACTACGATTAAGAAGTGCCTTTTCCCCGCTGCTGGCTATGGCACCCGTTTTTTGCCTGCGACCAAAGCAATGCCAAAAGAGATGTTGCCAATTGTCACTAAACCACTAATTCAATACGCCGTTGAAGAAGCCATGGAGGCTGGCATCACCGGGATGTCTATAGTTACCGGTCGAGGCAAGCGGGCTATCGAAGATCATTTTGATATCAGTTATGAATTAGAGCATCAAATATCGGGTTCCGATAAAGAAGATTTGCTCCGCGAAACAAGGCAGATAATGGATCAATGTACCTTCTCTTATACCAGACAAGTGGAAATGAAAGGGCTTGGCCACGCGATCTTGGTAGGGAGTAATCTTATTGGCAACGAGCCCTTTGCCGTTATTTTGGCAGATGACTATTGTGTCTCGGCTCCAGACTCTGTGCTAACTCAAATGGTTAAGCTTTTTGAAATTCATCAGTGCAGCATTGTGGCGATTGAAGAAGTCCCGGAAGATCAAACCTATCGCTATGGTGTGATAGAAGGAGTTGAAGAAGAGAAAGGGATTTATAGAATTAACAACATGGTCGAAAAACCGGCCCCAGAAGATGCGCCAAGCAACTTGGCAATAATTGGGCGCTATATTCTTACCCCAGATATTTTCGATATTATTAGGAATACACCACCGGGCAAGAATGGAGAAATGCAGATTACCGACGCGCTGCTCACGCAGGCTAAGCAGGGAAAAGTGCTTGGTTATAAATTTAAAGGCAAGCGCTTTGACTGTGGCAGTGTGGAGGGTTATATCGAAGCGACCAACTTTACCTACGCACTGGAAAAATCTAAAGAAGCAGCACTATGAAAAATCAGATTACCTGTTTCAAGGCTTACGATATACGCGGCCGCGTGCCGGATCAATTGAATGAAGATATTGCTTATCGAATAGGCAGAGCTTTTGTCGAATTCTTGAAACCAAGAACAGTGGTGGTCGGTTTTGATATTAGACTCACCAGCGAAAGTCTTTGCGGCGAACTGATTCGCGGTTTGACTGACTCCGGGGTCAATGTAATTAGCATAGGTCAGTGTGGAACAGAGGAAGTTTATTTTGCTACCTCTTACTTAAAAGCCGATGGTGGAATCGTAGTGACAGCGAGTCACAACCCGAAAGACTATAACGGAATGAAACTGGTTAGGGAGAACTCCAAACCAATCAGTGGTGACACAGGCCTAAATGATATTAAGGCGTTGGCAGAAAAAAATGAGTTCACCAAGTCTGCAACCAAAGGTCGGCTTACTAGGCAAGATACTTCCCTTGCCTACGTTGATCACCTGTTGGGTTATGTAGATTTAGCGGCGCTTAAGCCTCTAAAGATTGTATGCAACGCTGGCAATGGTGGTGCCGGGCCAACACTTGATCTGCTGGAAAAACATCTGCCATTTGAATTTATAAAGGTGCACCATGAGGCCGACGGCCATTTTCCTAACGGTGTGCCTAACCCTCTTCTGGAAGAAAATCGCCAACCCACTATTGACGCGATTATTGAACACGGCGCAGATTTAGGGATTGCTTGGGATGGAGACTTTGACCGCTGTTTCTTTTTTGATGCTCAAGGGCGGTTTATCGAGGGATATTATATTGTTGGATTGTTAGCGCAAGCTTTTTTGGAGAAGCATCTGGGAGCTAGGGTGATTCACGATCCTCGATTAACCTGGAATACTATTCAGATTGCCGAGGAATTTTGCGGCGACGCTATTCAGTGTAAAACTGGTCATGCCTTCATAAAGGAAAGAATGCGTTTAGAAGATGCTGTCTATGGCGGTGAGATGAGTGCGCATCATTATTTTAAAGATTTCTTTTACTGCGATAGCGGCATGATACCGTGGCTGCTAGTTGCTGGAATAATGTCGGCAAAGTGCAAGACACTGGCGCAGCTAGTTGGTGAACGCATGCAGGCGTTTCCTGCTAGTGGCGAGATTAATTGTACTATCGAGGAGCCTGCAGTGTTAATTGCTTTCATACAAAAGCAGTACCAAGACAGCGCTGCTAAAGTTGACCACACCGACGGCTTGTCTATGGAATTTGATAAATGGCGATTCAATATTAGAATGTCCAATACTGAACCTGTGGTGAGACTCAATGTAGAATCAAAAGCCGATGTGGCGTTGATGAATGAAAAGACTCAGGAATTGCTCGCTATCATCAACGGCAAAACCTGAGCTAACCGCAAACACCTACTTTAGTTTGGATATCATGATAAATAAAATAGCTAGCGAGAATTCTCAGTCCTATATCTTGTCGTTTTTTCGGCTTGAGTCCTTTGGCGGAATTCTGTTGATGGCCTCAGCTATATTGGCCATGGCAATGGCCAATTCACCACTTAACGGGTTTTATCAGGGTTTTTTAGATATACCCGTAGAGACGAGATTTGGTCCTTTGATTATTGCGAAGCCGCTTTCGCTTTGGATTAACGACGGTTTAATGGCAGTTTTTTTCTTTTTAGTTGGTTTAGAGCTAAAGCGGGAGTTGGTGGAAGGGGAGTTGTCAGATCCGCGCAATATTATCTTACCCGGGGTCGGCGCGATTGGCGGAATGGCATTCCCAGCACTAGTGTACGTATATTTTAATTATAACGATCCCGTCGCGATTGAGGGGTGGGCTATTCCTGCTGCAACAGACATTGCTTTTGCTCTGGGTGTTTTAACTTTGCTTGGCTCGTCGGTGCCCACTTCGATTAAAATTTTTCTCACGTCGTTAGCTATATTTGATGATGTCGGTGCGATAGTGATTATTGCGGTTTTTTACACGGATTCTATTTCGGTTGCTGGTCTGGTGGTAGTTGCTGCCTGCTTACCAATTCTTTATACGCTGAATAGGAAAAATATCATCGAATATAGCCCCTACATTGTTATTGGCATAATCATGTGGATTGCGATGCTAAAGTCAGGCGTGCATGCGACCCTAGCTGGCGTTTTGGTTGCTATGTTTATCCCTATGAGATCAAAAAAAGACCCTAGCTGTTCCCCCTTGCAAAACCTTGAGAACGATTTACATTCTGTTGTCGCCTATTTTGTTTTGCCAGTTTTTGCCTTCGCTAATGCTGGCATAAACTTGAGAGGATTAAATGCCGATCAGCTTTTGCACAGTGCCCCGGTCGGCATCGCCTTGGGATTGGTCGTAGGCAAGCAGTTGGGTATTTTTGGCTTATGTTTTATTGCGATAAAATCAGGGTTAACGACATTGCCCAAAGGAATGACATTTACTAGGCTTTACGGAACCGCTGCCCTTTGTGGTATTGGTTTCACTATGAGCCTGTTCATTGGTGGTTTAGCCTTTTCCGGAGCGACGCCAGCATTCGATGAAAGGATAGGGATTATTGCTGGGTCTCTGGTATCAGGGATCATCGGCTATTTAGTTCTGCGCCGAAGCCTAGCCGGAGAAACTTCATCTGACTAGCGGGCTAGTGTCTGTGTCATTCGTTTGTATTGCCCAGAAGGTGCTGCTAGATGCTAGAGCTAAGACCTAACTGTGAGCTTTGTGATAAAGACTTGCCGTCTGATTGTTCTGATGGACGTATCTGCACGTATGAATGCACTTTTTGCGCTGACTGTGTTGAGACGGTGCTAGACAATGTTTGCCCGAATTGCGACGGTGGTTTTTGTGAGCTGCCAGTGAGACCAAAATACGCACGAAGAGAAGGGGTTAGTTTAGAATTTCAGATGGCATCCACCAAGCGAGTCGTTACTGAATATACCCAAAATGAAATTGTGACATTTGCGCGCAAGGTCAAATCAATCGACCCTTTTCATAGGTAGCCCTGCTAGTAAGCAGTCTGTTAATTTTTGCTCTTGCTAATAATCGGTCTTGTTAATAAGCAGCCCAGTTAACCGATATCCCTGTTAGCCGGCAACTCTTGCAGTAGATAATTGGCGACAAGATAAAATGGAAAATCCCGAAGATTACGAGCTGGTTGCAGAGGTGGTCATGGTTGAGGACTTCATGCGACTGCGCAAAGTGTCAGGCCTCTCTCCCAGACCTGAATCAGCAGCCGCCATAGGTTTAAAGAACAGCTTGTATGGAGTGCACATTAGGCACGAGGCTTTAGTGGTTGGTATGGGCCGGGTCATAGGAGATGGCAGCCTTAATTTTGACGTAGTGGATGTTGCTGTTGCCCCTGAATATCAAGGCTTTGGTTTGGGCCGGATGATTATGGAGGCATTGATGGCTTATTTAAATGCCGCCGCAACACCTGGCGCTTATATTACTCTTATGGCTGATTTGCCGGCTTTATACGAGAAATTTGGATTTGCCTTCAGCAGTCCGGGAAGTGAAGGCATGTATTATCTGTGGGATAAAAAATAATAATATTTGCTAGCGGAGAGCATTGATGGAAGAGATCAGTTGGGGAGATTTTGAGAAAGTACAATTAAGAGTTGGTACCATTATTGAGGTAAGCGAATTTCCCGAAGCAAGGCGGCCTGCTTGGAAACTGAGCATAGATTTTGGCGATGAGATTGGAATTAGAAAATCTAGCGCCCAAATTACTGTGTTGTACAACAAGGCAGATTTGATCGATAAACAGGTGGTAGCGGTGGTGAATTTTCCGCGCAAACAAATTGGACCTTTTATGTCTGAATGCCTGGTTACCGGTTTTAATGACTCACAGGGGGCAATAGTCCTGATTTCTCCTGATGCAAAGGTTCCCAATGGGCAAAAACTAATCTGAGTACCCAAATAAGTTTCAACACTAACTTTCAAGGTGATCAGTGATAACAGAATTAGCTATTTTAAATGTGCGCAAAGGGTTTAGTTTAAGGTTTTAGCTGGAATTCGCTAAAGCCTAAGAGTTGATTTTTTGCCAAAAGGGCCATGTGAACCACCCACACACTTACGCGCTGTGTAAAGCTCGAAGACCGTTATTTGTTACTGGTGAATTGGGAGACCTTAGAAGACCACACGGTGGGCTTTAGAGAATCTTCTGAGTACGAGCAATGGAGCGAAATGCTCCACAGTTTTTATGATCCATTTCCCGTTGTCGAGCACTACAGTCGAGCACTACAGTCGAGCACTACAAGGGTTTAGATTGAAATGTAGTTAATCAGCTTCGCCTATTCAGGGGTGGGACGCTATCCTTGCGGGCTCTCTCTTTCGGTTTGTACTTTATTTGTGATATTCAATTTTATGGATATGTTTGATTAGCTCCATTGTCGACTCATCTAATTGATTCGCGGCATTGCCATCTTCTATAACTTCGACAACTTTTTTCGACAAAACTTTCCCAAGCTGTACACCCCATTGATCAAAAGCATTGATGTTCCAGATAACACTTTGAACAAAGACTTTGTGTTCAAAATAAGCAATTAGGCTGCCTAGGTTAGTTGGCGTGAGTTGGTCTATCAGCAGGATGCTGCTTGGTTTGTTGCCGGCGACATTAATGTGGGGATTCGGCTGTGGGTCGCCTGTCATTAACGCCATGCTTTGGCTGAGACAGTTTGCCAATAGGTGGTTGTGCTGCTCGATGTTTTTTGGGTTTTCTGGCTTGATAAAGGCGATGAATTCTACTGGGATGAATTCAGTGCCCTGATGTAGTAACTGAAAGTAGGAATGTTGTCCATTAGTTCCCGGGGTGCCCCATAAGGTTTCTCCCGTGCGGTAATCGAGGGCTTGGCCATCGACATTGACACTTTTCCCTAGGCTTTCCATATACAGCTGCTGGAGAAACGCGGGCAGTAGGTTCAGTCTCTGGCTATAAGGCACCAATGCCGTACTGGGAGCATCAAAGAAGTTGATGTACCACACCGAGAGCAGAGCACTTATTACGGGGAGGTTGTGACTAAAATCAGTGCAGCGGAAATGTTCGTCCATGGTATTGGCGCCGGCCAGCAGTTGTTTAAAATTGTCCATGCCGCATGCCAAGGCTATGGACAAGCCAATAGCAGACCAAAGTGAGTATCGACCGCCAACCCAATCCCACATCGGAAACAGGTTCTGTTCTGCTAGGCCAAATTTTTCGGCAGCTTCGAGATTGCTAGTGATAGCCACGAAGTGATCGGCAACGTTATCAAGGGTAAAGCCTGCATCTAAAAACCATCGCTTTGCCAGCAGGGCATTTTGGTGAGTTTCAAGAGTGTTGAATGACTTAGAGGCGATAATAAAAAGTGTGGTGCTGGGGTTTAGTGAAGCCAAAATATCGGTTAAGTGCGATGGGTCGACGTTGGATGCGAAATGTAATTTCACATCGCCTGTCGCAAAGGTTGCCAGCGCATCCACTACAAAAGCTGGTCCTAGGTCTGAGCCGCCAATGCCAATGTTGACGATATCTTGTATCTTGGCGCCATCAGCGCCGGTCCACTTGCCGCTGTGAACATCCTCCACAAACGTTGTCATTTTGGTTAGTGCTTCAGTCACCTCTGGACGTTGATCTGCTGCTGGCGCTCTTAATGCTGTGTGCAGCACTGCACGATTTTCTGTGGAATTAATTTTTTCGCCTGCGAACATGGCTTGGATCGCTGGTTGCAAGCCACATTCATGGGCTAACTGGGTCAGCAGTTTTAACGTTTCGCCGCTTAGATAATGTTTCGAAAAATCGAGTAGTAGCTCCCCGTGGCTGGCGCTAAACTCATCAAACCTACCTTCTTGAAACAGGGAAGTAAGGCGAAACTCAGTATTTTTAAATTGCAGTGAGTGCTTTTTTAAAGATTGCCAGGCTGGCGTTTGGGTAGGGTTTACCATGGTCGGCTAAGAGTCCGTGCTTGCTAAAATGGATTGTCGCTTCTTTTTATTTCAAAAGGTGCAAGTTGATTCAGAGGCTGCATTTCAATCGCTTACTGTTTCCTTGTCTTATCGCTAATACGAGCGGAAGCAATAAGATAAGGAAGTGACTCCAAAGGCGGCGAGGACTGAATCTGTCTACCAACTTTAGCAAAGTTGCTCTGAAGTTAATATTTCTCTTTTCTGACAGGGGCTTGAATGCCTTGATGTTGACTAGAGGCCTGCGAGTGACAGTGATGACACTGCTTCGCTAACGGCAATAGAAACGGGGGTGTGAAAACGGCTTTTGGATTGGGTTTGTTAAAGATCCAGTTATAGTTTGGCGTGAGATCGGCAAGTGATTGGTAAGTCTTTGTTATAGATGGAAATAATAATCTCTGCATCCGCTTATGAAAATTAGTGTACCTGTTATGAGTTTTGACTATTGAACCTGTGTTAGATTTTATGTAGTATGCGCGACCTGATCAGATGTCTGAGATTGTACTGATCAGAGCAAAAGTACGATCTTGCTTCAATCTCACTATGCCGCTATAGCTCAGCCGTGGTAGAGCAGCTGACTTGTAATCAGCAGGTCCCGAGTTCGACTCTTGGTGGCGGCACCACTTTTTTATCCCTAAGCACGATCAGAAGCCCAGTGCGCAAGCTCAATTACTTTGAGAAATAAGCAAACACCTAACAAGGTGGATCTTTGCTATTGCATAAAATTGAGCAAATTCTGACCACTTATCAAACTAACCTTGGCTACGAGTATCTGCGAGCGCGCTATTTAATTCTTGGTAAGGTCAAATTCTTGAGTTATCCCAGGCTTTCTTTTCTACCGTTTAACCGTTTTCATTACTCGCCTCTTTCTTCTTAGAACGTGCCGTGCAAATTGTAGTCAATGGCGGTTTCCTCTATTCTTCATTCTTTCGTCTTAGTGTGAGACCGTATCGATGCTCAGTGATTTGCAAATACATGACTTAGTCAACAATCATGGGCGCTCGGTAAGCGCGGGGCGCTCTATCTCAGAGCTCATTGTTGATGGCGAGCTGCCGCGGCTGAAGAACTGCGCTGTAGCAAAAGGAAAGGTCTCCGACTCAGTTTATGGCGAGGGTTTGGTGAGCAAGAGCGGCCGGCCACTGCGGTTAATGTTCAGGAATAATCGAATTTCTACCCATGATGTCAATCGTGGCGCTATCCCATTCAAAGACCAGGTTTTGGCTATAAATCACGACATGATGCTTAACCTGCTCGAAGAAGTATTAGGCTCTTCACAGTTCTCAGTTGAGGGGTTGAACCCTACTTCAACTGTAATACCCGCCGAAAATTTAACGCTAATAGCTCTTGAAAATGTGCTGCGTCTTTACAACGCCGAAAGCTCAACCTCCACTTCGCTCTACCAACATTGGCTGGCGGCTAAGCAGTCAGGACAGCTAACATTAAGTTTTGCAGGCCATCAGATCTCGGTTAATGATTTAACGATAAATGGCAGGCTGCCTTATGTAATGGATACCCCTAGCACTAAGGCTGAAGTAGACCATACGACAAATGCTATGTCGTTAGTCGATGCCGGCGTTTGTAATTTTGATCAATATACACAAATTCGTAATTCATCCCTAATGGCGTTTGGGATCGTTTCTGAGTATCTGGCCACGAAACGTATGGTGCTCGTGGATACTAAAACCGAACACGGAATTAACCAAGATGGCAAAATTGTTTCTGCGGATGAGCTCTATACAATGGACTCATCGCGATTTTGGCGATTGGATGATCAAGGATCGTTAGAGTTGCGTGATGGTAAGCCGGTGTCTTTTTCTAAAGAGTTTGCTCGAGGCATGGTCACTGAGATGAATCAGCAATTTAACCTAGATCAGGCCTCTGAAATCGCAGTCCGATATATTCAGGGTTTGCAGCACCTGACCGGTGAAGAATTCGTCCCGGATCTGCGTGGTCGAGATGAGCGTATTGTCGAATCGACAAATTTAATTCTTGATGCGTTGCTGTAGTTTGCAATTTCATACTGACAGTTTTTTTGATTTTAGGAGAGGCCTAAATGAGCCATCTAACACAAGCTACTTTATTAGTTTTGAGTGCCTTAGCTATGGTTGCCTGTTCGCAGCAACCTCCAAACAGTGAGACCGAGACCTCTATGACAGCCTCTGTGAATAGCCTAGCTAGCGTGGATTATGAGCGCGCTGAAAGTTTTTTAAGACCAAACACCGATAAGTTGTTACCGGGTCGAGTTATCTCTCAGTTCTGGCAGGAAGACGATACCCTAATTTATCGCCGAGCGACGATGCAGGGATCGGAATACATCCGTGCCAATCCCAATGAAGGAACCAAGGTTGCCGTTTTCGATATCAGTCGGCTTGCACCGTTGTTGGAACGCTATTATTCGGGCGTTCAATGGGACGAAGCGAACCTTTCTCTTTCTGCAATTAAGTTAAATGCAGTTCAGCAGTCGCTTGAGTTTAGTTTTTCCGGGAAAAATTTTCTCCTGGACCTTCAGGCCTACCAATTGAGCGAGCTGGCAGATTCGGCCGCAAATGAATATCTATCACCGGATGGAAGCAAGGCGGCCTTTATCGATACCTATAATTTATGGGTTCGTGACACGGCAAGCAACTCCCTTAGTCAGCTTACTTTTGATGGAGCCCCTGACTATGGTTACGCAACCAATAATGCGGGCTGGTTGAGAGACGAAGGTCCGGTGCTTAAGTGGTCGCCTGATTCCTCCAAAGTTGCCACTTTTCGCCATGATGCTCGCAATGTTCGTGAGATGGCTGTGTACAACACGAAAGTTGGCCATGTCGATGTTGATGTGTGGAAGTACCCTTTGCCTGGCGATGAAAGCATCTTTATGATCGAGCGTGTTGTGGTTCATTTGGGCGCTAAGCCTAAGCTTGTAAGGTTAAATATGCCGCCTGACCCTCATAGATCAACAACCAGTGATCATATAGCAGGTCGGGGCGGGGTCTTTCTTGATGTGCAGTGGAGCCGAGACAGCCAGGATCTGGCATTTGTTTCATCTTCGCGAGATCATAAAGTCGCGCAACTTAGAATGGCCGATAGTGAAACGGGCGAGGTCAGGGACGTGTTTTTTGAAGAGTCGGCAACTTACTTCGAGTCAGGCTTTAGTGAGGCGAACTGGCGAGTTCTTCCAAGCGACAATTCCTTTATTTGGTTCTCAGAAAAAGATAACTGGGGGCACTTGTATGTTCACGACCTAAGCAATGGTGAGCTTAAGCTTAAGTTAACCGATGGTAATTGGCGTGTGCTTGATGTCGTCAACCTTGACTACGAACAGCGGCAGATTTATTTCACCGGATCGAATTTGGAAGCTGGTGACCCCTACTACCAATATTTATATCGAATTGGGTTAGATGGCAGTGACTTGGTTAATCTAACGCCCGAACCCGCAAACCACAGTACCGATTGGTCTGAGTCAAAGCGTTATTTCGTAGACAGCTATTCCACGCCGACAGATGCTGGTGCTGTAGTTGTCAAAGATATTAGTGGGACTGTGATTATGGAGCTGGAAACTCCTGATATGAGTCCGTTACTCGATTTCGGTTGGGTGCCTCCTGAACAAATTGTCGTAAAAGCAAGAGACCAGCTTACCGATCTTTATGGGTTGTTGTACAAGCCGAGTAATTTCGACTCTAGTCGCCAATATCCGATTCTAAATTACCTTTACCCGGGCCCTCAGTCCGGCAGTGTCGGTACGCGCTCGTTTGTTTCCGCCAGAGGGGATAAGCAAGCCATTGCAGAGTTGGGTTTTATCGTCGTTGAAGTTGACGCCATGGGCACTCCGGGCCGGTCTAAAGGATTTCACGATGCCTACTATGGCAATATGGGGGACAACGGTCTTCCAGATCAAATTGCTGCTATTAGGCAGCTGGCAAATGATCGCTCGTATATGGATGTCGACAACGTGGGCATTTGGGGCCACTCAGGGGGCGGTTACGCGTCAACCGCTGGCATACTCAGATATCCTGAATTCTTTAAGGTCGCCGTGTCAGGCGCGGGCAATCACGACAATCGAAATTACGAAGACGATTGGGGTGAGAAATGGCAGGGTTTGTTAGAAACCTTTCCAGAAACGGAACTCGGCGATGATGACAGTGATTCACAACCAGTGCGAACCAACTATGATAATCAAGCGAATCAACTGCTAGCGGAAAACTTAGAGGGTAAGCTTTTACTCGCCCACGGCATGATGGACACGAATGTTCATCCTTCGAACACTTTGTTAGTTGTGGATGCATTGATTGATGCAGAAAAAGATTTCGATTTATTAGTATTGCCAAATGCTGGTCATGGCTTTGGTAACAGACGATATTTTATGAAAAAACGTTGGGATTATTTCGTTCGGCATCTGGCAAAAATGGAACCGTTAAAGCATCGCTTCGCTGACAATATTAGATAAAATTAACGCGAGTCAGTTTAGCCAAAGCGGGTTTAGTAAGGATGACTTTAGTAAGCGAGGAAGCGGTAGCAAGTTAACTCACATGAAAAATAATAATAGAAGCCCGAGATGAATACGCTCAAGCAATGGCTGGTCCTGTGCAGTGCTGCAACCGCAAT
>JBLHTH010000102.1:0-11980 GCA_047627195.1 Pseudohongiellaceae bacterium
TTAGGCGTGCCCGAACGGGCCCAGACTGAGATTGCTGCTATTTCTTGGTCGGTTAAAGATGGGTCATTCTTATAATTCTGAATACCAATGTTCTTTTCCATATACCAGGGAGGCATAGCTCCCGCGCGGTCGCGCAGGCCGGTCTTATACTCAATAAGCCCTGCATAGGGAGCCACTTCCTCATAGCTCACCAGTGGCATCGGCCCGACTCCCTCAGCTCTATGGCAGCCTTGGCAGCTACGCTGCAAAATTGGTTCGATATCTTTATGAAAAGTTATCGTCTGGGACTGTGCTATCGCTGCGCTCGGCAGGAGAAACAACAAGATCGAGACGGTGGCTGCGAGCTTGGTCGCCGCTTGTATCGTGAAGTGCAAAAACCTAGATAGAATCATGGCTTGTTTCTCCCCTTGTAATTGTGCGCTCTGTGGCGCTATTTCATGTCAACAAACTGAGTCGGCATCGTTGTTTTTCAGCGTTTTCGACGCCTTACATGCCGATTGAATCAAAATAAACCTTGGCTGTCTTCTCAATTTTGACAAATAGCTGACGAACTTCGTCGAATAAATACTGCACCGAACAGCACATCAAGTGTTTGTCATTAGACAATGTGACATTCCAAGGCAATTAATTCGAAATATGACCATTTTTTCTTAAAACCCACAAATTTTTTAGTTTTGATCAGCTGCTAATAAACTATTTTCAAGATTATCAGGAGCTCGTTATCCAATTGAAAAATATACCTTTAATTTAAAATCAGCCCTCAATTTGATACAAACCCACGCTGACGGAAAATAAAATAACTGACGAATTGTAAAAGTAGTCAGTGATGTTCAAATTGAAGGAGACAGCTTACTGAGTAAAGTGCGATATTGAATTCAACCAAACAACCACAAATATTGTGAGGAGGCACCAACCGACTACCCTTAATTTCAAGCAGTTTAGAGCATCTCTAATTTGAAATGATTGACCTTTGAATAAAAAAAACATTAATAAAGGGAAAGTAATCATGTCACGAGTCTTAAAGAACCCACCACAGTTGCGCCACGCGATTATGCTTGCCGGTGCATTCGCATTCAACTCCAGCACCCAAGCCCAAGACACAGAACAAATCGAAGAAGTTGTTGTTACCGGCTCCTACATCCGCAACAGCGATTTCACCGGTGCCAGCCCAGTTGACACCATCACTCAAGACACAATTTTAAATTACGGCAGTGCCAATATTGGCCAGTACATTCGAGACCTCACTTATACCCAAAACGTCGACACCGTCGCCAATGTATTAGGCGGTGCCGGTGGTGGCCAAGATTCAAACTCAGCTCAGTTTAATCTTCGAGGCTTAGGAGTGGGCAGCACCCTGACACTTTTGGATGGCCGTCGAAATATTAACTCTGCCGCTATTTCATCAATCTTGCCAGATATCGCAACCGACCGCATAGAGGTTGTCCTCGATGGAGGTTCTGCACTTTACGGCGCTGACGCGGTTGCTGGGGTCGTTAACCTTATCCCTATAAAAGAATACGATGGCCTGCGCATTCGAAGCTTTTATGGCGCTGATGGTAGTGGCGATTTCGAAGAACCCAAGCTCAGTGTCCTCTGGGGAAAATCTTTCGACAACGGCCTCGATATCGTAACCGCTCTGGAGATAGGCAAGAAAACGCCGCTACAGCGGGGCGAACGCGAAAAGTATCTGCGCGCAGATAACGCTACGTTCATCGGGGCTCCAGGGCATTATCAGCTTGCCGACGGCACGCCTTATCGCGACCCTGATTGCGGTGCCTACAACGGCGACAATACCGACAGAGGAGTGAAAGGCAGTTACCCCAGCGGCTTTCCCCTAGGCGGTCTTCTATGCGGCTTTCACTACGGTCAGTGGACAGACTATAACCGCGAAGCCAATGACTTTGTATTCTTTGGCAATGCCAAATACGACGTTAACGACAATTTCACATTAGAATACCAAGCGGCCCTGAGCTACCGAGAATCGATATTTCGTACCGAACCGGTTACCCCTCTAGCATCGGCATGGTATGACAATTTCACTGTTCCAGCGAATCATCCAGCCAACCCCACAGGCCAGCCGGTTCGGCCCGGCGTTTTTGGGATAGCCACTTTCACGATCTGGAATGGCCTTGAACAAGGTGTTGGCACTAAGCCTAGCTATCTTGGGGATTCTTCGTTTCAGGAAGACCGATATCAATACACCACATTAGTTCACAAGGTAGGCGGCACCTATGAGTTCGGCGACTCAGGATGGTCTGGTGAATCTTGGCTGGGCTATCAAACTTATGAGCAACGGGTAGAAACCATGGACGGCAATGCGGTTCGCCTTGAGGCGGCACTAAATGGGCGCGGAGGCCCTAGTGGCGGCGAGTATTTTAACCCCTTTAACTCTCGCGATATACGCTCGCCTAATTTTGATTCTGACGCCAGCGATGGGAGCTACACAAACAATAGTCAAGAAGTCGTAGATTGGCTGTTTGAAAGCGGTAATCACAATTTACAAAATGATCGATTGATCATTTTTGATTCTATTATCACCGGGGACTTGTTTGAGCTTCCCTCTGGAACTGTAGGCGCCGCATTCGGTGTTGCTATGCGGGACCGAACGGATGTGCAGGATGACTCACCTCTGGCAAGAGCTGGTGCAGATTTCTCCAACTCAGCGGGAATTAGCGCACCTCTGGGTAACCGCCAGCGGGATGACTCACTCACTAGATCGATATTCGCGGAGTTTGAGATTCCAATTTTGGAAAACCTCAGCATGCAGTTGGCTGCCCGCTATGAAGATTTTACCGATCTAGGCTTAGATACCACCACCCCGAAGGTGGCGATGAGGTGGCAACCGGTTGAAAGTCTTTCAGTGCGCGGCTCTTGGGGTGAAAGCTTTATTGCACCTAATGCCGCAAACGTCGGTCCCTTTAATCGTCAAGGCTGCGCGAACGTCCGTAACGGCGCGGACCTGCTGACCGGCAGGGAACTCCTCGGCACACTTTCCTGCGGATCTCGAAACCCTAATCTTCAAGCTGAAAACTCAGAAATATGGAACATAGGGTTCACTTGGGAAGGTATTGAGAATCTCAGCATCAGCCTTGATTATCAAGAAATCGAGTACACCGACCGTATTATTACTCTGAGCGCGCAGGATGTGACTAACCAGCAATTCTTCGCAGCCCTGGCAGCTATTGGCTCAACTCCTGAGACTTATGACGCAACCGAAGGCTCAGCCTCTCGCACAGCCGCTCTAGCCTATGTAGCCGCTAATCCTTCCAACACAATATCTCGTGAGCCGAACGGCAATATCACTGAGCTTGTGAGCGTTGCCGATAACATCAATACAAACTTGGTGGAGGTTATCGATTTCTCAGCGAGCTATGCATTCCAATACTCAGATTGGGGCACCTTTAACATAGCAGCAAATGCGGCCTACTATGTAGGCTATGACTATGCCGGTTTGGACGGAGTAATCATCGATGCTACTGGTCGCCGTAATGCCGATACGGCGTTAGCACCGCCGCTGCCGGAACTTGTTGCAACACTGCGGGCTAGCTGGAATCGCAACAACCACGCCGCTAGCGTATTAACCAAGTATACCGATAGCGTTACCTTCGACGGTGTTTTTCGCACCGGCGCAACTCCACCTGCAGTTATACCTGAGTCTTATATAGTGAACGCCAACTACATTTACAGCTTCAATGATGTGTTTGGTACCTCGGGTGCTGTTTCAGTTAATGTAAACAACCTTTTTGATTGGGAGCCAAAGCGCTTACCAGTTACTGGGGGATTCGAAAGTCGGCTGTATGATAATTTTGGCCGCATGTTTGCGGTAACTTTGGATGTCGAAATTTAGATACAGCCCTTTAAGGGTCAAAGTTTAATCTAAAGAACAATACGGGGTGGTGTTTGCCACCCCGTATTCTTAGGCAAACCATTTTAAAACCTTAAGTCCAGTAATTAGAAAGTGATTCGCTGAGCCCTACCTTGGGTACTAAGTTTTTGGTCGAGGCTAATTAAATAAAACGGCCCTTCCTGACCTCTTCTCTAACCACCTTTACCCCGCAGTTAACGTCATTTTTGCGACGAACCGATTTGCAAAAATAGTTCCTCTAACTTATCTTCTTTACATGATCCTATTCAGTGAAGCAGTAGCACTTCTCGCATTTTCACAACTGATGTTATTGGGTGTTTATTTTGCTGTCCGTTATGAAGGCTCATTAGCAAGACTAATATCTTTATACAGTTTATGCCTTGGCGCCTACACCTTGGTGTCAATATCCTTCATTGCAAGCAACCCTATTTCATTCTATGTATTGTTTCGTCTTGCAACGATGGCACCCTTCGTACTTTGGGTGATTGCGTACATGCTCTTTGTCGATGGTGGCAGGATACATTTCGTAGTTTGGTTTGCCATAGCTTACTTCCTAGTCACCCGAGGCTTAGGTATGGGCCTCTCTTACTTTTATCCTTCGATACTCGAGCCCGACATCAATTGGCTTGCCATTCAGGTAATCCCGCAGCTATTAATGCTGTGCTTTTCCGCGCACTCTATTTACTTAGCAATCAATGGCTACAAAAATGATTTGGTAGAACAGCGTAGACAGCTACGATTGGTTTTTATTGTCTGTATGGGGGCGCTCTTAGTCGCCATAGTTGGCTCCGACTTTATAATCCTGTTCCAACGCTTCACAGATTCAACCTGGTTAACTGGATTGCAGTTCAACACTGCCCCCCTTGTTTCACTCTATATTTTTGTTCTAACGACATTGTTTGTCATTACTGTTTTTCGACTAAGTGATGAAGCTCATACCCTTATAGCGAGCGAGGCATCTCGCGAAAAAAACAGCGCTACACTTTTGGAAAAAAATGCCTCCGTTAAGCCAGAATTGCTTGAAAAAATTAGAGTGCTCATGGACTCTGATCGATTTTATGCCCAGACAGGTCTGACCATCTCAGATTTGGCCGACGCCTTATCTATGCAGGAGTACCGAGTCAGGCATTTGATAAATCAACAATTGCGGTATCGAAATTTTAATCAGTTTCTCAACAACTATCGGATTGAAGACGCCGCAAGGAAGCTGCAGAATAAGGAAAACTCAATCTCATGGATCGCGCTCGATGTGGGCTATGCTTCCCTTTCTGTTTTTAATAAAGCATTTAAAGAGAGGTTTGACATGACTCCTACAACGTACAGAAATACTGCGACTCCAACAAAAGATTCTAATAAGGCAGAATAGAATCGTCCAAAAAAAAGCCCGCTGTGTATAACACCGCGGGCTTTTTGATCTTGCTTTAATGGGTTAGCTACTCAGGAACAAACCCATCTTTTTCTTCGTCGGTGATTTCTTTAATGCTCAGTTTAATTCGGCCACGAGCATCTAGATCTGTCACTTTAACTAAGACATCTTCGCCTTCGCTCAAATACTCAGTTACGCTTTCAACGCGTTCTTGGGAGATTTGAGAAATATGAACTAATCCGTCCTTACCTGGGAGGATTGTTACGAAAGCACCGAAGTCTACAATACGGGCAACTTTACCCATGTAAAGTTTACCGACTTCAGCTTCGGCGGTAATGGCATTAACCATATCTAGCGCAGCATCTCTGGATGTAGCGTCTTCGCCGTAGATTCGAACGTTGCCGTCATCATCGATATCTATCGATGCGCCAGTTTGCTCAGTAATACCGCGAATAACTGCACCACCTTTACCAATCACGTCACGAATCTTATCGGGATCAATTTTAATCATGGCCATTGCCGGCGCATTCTCTGATACTGATTCACGAGACACAGAGATAACCTTATTCATTTCACCAAGGATATGAACTCTTGCTGTATTAGCTTGCTCCAGCGCGACTTCCATAATCTCTTCAGTGATTCCCTGAATTTTAATATCCATTTGCAGTGCGGTGATACCGTCTGATGTACCAGCGACTTTAAAGTCCATATCACCAAGATGATCTTCATCACCAAGGATGTCAGTCAACACAGCAAAGCGCTCACCTTCTTTGATAAGGCCCATCGCAATTCCGGCTACCGGCGCTTTAATTGGTACACCAGCGTCCATTAACGCGAGACTGCTACCGCAAACACTGGCCATTGAACTTGAACCGTTTGATTCAGTTATCTCAGACACAATACGCATTGCATAAGGAAAATCTTCTTCTGCTGGCAATACCGCAGCAATACCACGACGGGCGAGCTTGCCATGTCCGATCTCACGACGCTTAGGTCCGCCCATAAAGCCAGCTTCACCTACTGAGTAAGGAGGGAAGTTGTAATGCAACATAAAGGGATCTTTTCGTGAGCCACTTAAGTCCTCTACGATTTGGGAATCTCTAAGCGCGCCCAGAGTTGTTACAACCAGTGCCTGAGTTTCGCCGCGAGTGAATAAGGCTGAACCATGAGCCTTTGGCAAAACGCCAGTTTCAACTTCAATTGCACGAACAGTTTTGGTGTCACGCCCATCGATACGAGGTTCGCCGTCGAGGATTCGATTTCGTACCGTGCTTTTTTCAAGCTTACCAAACACACCTTTAACATCGCTGGCGCTAATACCGGCTTCTTCGTCAGCTATCTGCTCTACCGCTTCACTCTTCAATTGACCGAGACGCTCGTAGCGCTCCATCTTGTCAGAAATCTGATACGCCTCAGTAACCGCAGCAGCAAATTTTTCCGCAACTGCAGACTTTAATGATTCGTTTTCTGCCTCAGGCTCCCAATTCCACATTGGCTTGCCAGCTTCGGCTTTCAATTCGTTGATCGCCTTAATGACAACTTGCATTTCCTGGTGAGCGAAAAGGACGCCTCCTAACATTTGATCTTCTGTTAACTCTTTTGCTTCTGACTCAACCATCAAAATCGCGGACTCAGTTCCTGCAACAACCATGTCCAGCAGGGATGATTCCAATGCAGAATGAGTTGGATTTAAAGAATAACCATTTTCATGATCATAGCCTACACGTGCGCAACCAATTGGCTCCGCAAATGGAATGCCAGAGATGGCCAATGCTGCTGACGCGCCAATCATTGCAGGCACATCTGGATCAATATCCTTATCCGCTGAAATCACAGTACAAATAACTTGTACCTCATTCATGAAGCCTTTTGGAAATAGTGGACGAATAGGTCTATCGATCAACCGTGATGTAAGAGTTTCTTTTTCTGTTGGACGGCCTTCACGCTTGAAAAACCCGCCTGGTATTTTGCCCACCGCGTAGGTTTTCTCTTGGTAGTTAACCGTTAGCGGGAAAAACGCCGCATGAGGATTTGCTTCTTTCTTTCCAACAACTGTCGCTAATACTTGAGTAGCGCCCATTTTTACCACAACAGAGCCCGTGGCTTGCCGTGCAACTTTACCTGTTTCCAACGTGATAGTGTTATCACCATACTGGAACGTTTTACTTACCGGGTTGAACATAATTATTTCCTAGTTGATTACATTGAATCAGCGCCAACTCATCAGGCGCTGAACAATTTTTAAATGTGATTACTTTCTAGCGACGCAGACCTAGGCCTTTGATAAGCGCAGCATAACGCGCTACATTTTTACGCTTTAAATAATCGAGTAGTTTACGACGGCTGTTCACCATGCGAATCAATCCGCGGCGTGAATGATGGTCGTGAATGTGCTCTTTAAAGTGAATTTGAAGTTCATTGATGTTAGCAGTAAGTAGAGCAACCTGAACCTCAGGGGATCCTGTATCGCCTTCACTTTGTGCATACTCTTTAACGATCGTGTCTTTCCTTTCAGCTGATAAAGCCATTTCTATTTCTCCACAATATGCGGTTAATAACCAGTTTGCTTTTAGGCCAAGAACTTAATTGTTTGTCTTGAGGCTTTTAAAAGCAGCTAAACATCCGTTTAACATCAGAATAACCACGCATATTAATAGTTACCTGAACAATCCATTTACCAGAACTTATCATTTACAATGAAAGGCTGCTAACTCAATTATGAGTAACAACCAATCGCTTCGGAGCCACCCTACCATCGTCATCAATGCAGCCGATGCCAAGGAATTGCTCTTCTTCGTACATCCTCACCAGGCCTTCAGCAGGCAGGTGACTCACTAATACTGCCTGACCGTTTTTAACGAAGTCGGCGGTAATACTGGGCAGAACAACAGCAGGCAAATCTTCAATCGCCTTATCCATAGGAATAAGCAAATCGTCTAACGAAGATAGCCCAGAAGATTCCTTCTGTTCTGTCAAAAAATCTAATGAATAGCATGAGCCTTCTGAAAAGACGCCCGCCTTCATTCGGTGCAAAGCCGTGATATGGCCACCGCAACCTAGTAACTCTCCTAAATCATCCGCAATGGTACGAATGTAGGTGCCTTTGCTAGAGGCTATCTCTAGCACTAGCTCAGTTTCTGAAAACTTTGTGAGCTCTATCGAATAAACCACTATCGTACGCGGTTTTCTTTCAATGACTTCGCCTTTATGGGCTCTCTTGTAAAGCGGTATGCCATCCACTTTTAAAGCAGAGTGCATTGGTGGAATCTGTTGAATCTCACCTTTAAAAGTCTCTAACGCGGCAAGCACATCTTGCTCTGTGAGCATAAAGTCATCACAAGTCGCTATTACGTTCCCTTCGGAATCAGCGCTGTCCGTGCGTACTCCAAGCTTTATCGTTGCTCGATATTTTTTGTCAGAATCCAACAAGAACTGTGAAACCTTGGTGGCCTCTCCCAAACACAATGGCAAAACCCCGGTTGCTAAAGGGTCAAGACTACCAGTATGACCGGCCTTATTCGCCTCATAGAGGCGTTTGACCCGCTGCAATGCAGCGTTCGAGCTTAATCCGGTTGGCTTATCCAACAGTACTATGCCGTTAATATTTCTGCCTTTGTTTCGGCGCTGTGCTGACAAGAATTTTTCCTTAGATAACCGAGTTTTCAGCTATCAGAATGCTGATCTTCATCTGCGGCGAGCGCGCTATCAATCAAACTAGACAGCTTGTGTCCACGCTGAACACTTCCGTCAAAATGAAACTGAAGTTTTGGCACGGACCGGGTTTTAAGTCTTTTGGAAAGCAGTGTTCTTAAAAAGCCGGAAGCTTTAGCGAGTGCTTTCATATTTTCGTCAATTTCTAGCTGATCTAAATCACCGGGCTCGGTCAAGGTAGACGCATTTACATCACTGTTACTGGTCAGTGAATTTAAAATAGTCACATACACTCGTGCGTGGGCCAGATCCTTGCTAACAGTTACGCTAGTAACCGACACCATGCCAACACGAGGATCATTAACTTCCAACTGAATCAGCGACGCTAATTCTCGTTGTATTTGATCAGCTACGCGCTGCATTCTTGGAGACATTCCAGACACTTTTTGACCTAATCCTTGACTGTAGTGTTAAAGACTTCGTGCAATTTCTGTGGTCTCGTAGACTTCTATTTTGTCGCCCACTTTAACGTCGTTATAGTTCTTAACGCCGATACCACACTCAATACCATTTCGCACTTCATTGGCATCGTCTTTAAAACGGCGAAGCGATTCAAGCTCACCTTCATAAATAACAACATTGTCTCGAAGTACGCGGATTGGCTTACTTCTATACACAGTACCTTCGACGACCATACTTCCTGCAATAAAACCAAATTTCGGAGAATTGAAAACATCTCTTACTTCAGCTATACCAACTATAGTCTCACGAATCTCAGGCGACAACATGCCTCCCATGATTGCTTTCACGTCATCAATTACATCGTAAATTACATTGTAATAACGCAGTTGCAGACCTTCATTATCGACAATGTCTCGCGCCGATTTGTCTGCACGAGTATTGAATCCGATAATCATGGCTTTTGACGTTGCTGCCAAGTGAACATCTGTTTCTGAAATTCCACCGACGCCAGACCCAACTACATTGACTGCCACTTCATCGGTGCCAAGCTTATGTAAGGAACCAACTATGGCTTCTAAGGATCCGCGCACATCAGTTTTGATGATCACGTTAAAAATTCCCTTCTCAGGCTTGCCCAATCCTTCAAACATGTTTTCTACCATGCTCGATTGTTGCTTGGCTTGTAGAGAATCTTTGTGACGTGTGCGTCTAAATTCAGCAACTTCGCGAGCTTTTTTCTCATCAGTCACTACAACGAAATCGTCACCGGCTTCAGGAACACCATTTAAACCTAAAACTTCAACAGGTATTGATGGGCCAGCTGATTTAACGTTCTGACCTCTTTCATCAACCAATGCTCGAATTCGTCCGTACTCGTGTCCTGCTAAAATAATGTCGCCTGTCTTAAGCGTACCATTTTGCACAAGAACCGAGGCTACAGATCCACGCCCCTTATCCAATCGCGATTCGATAACCACACCGTGCCCTGGAACATCGGTGTAAGCTTTAAGTTCAAGCAACTCAGCCTGCAACAAAACCGCTTCTAGCAGCTTGTCGACACCCGCGCCGGTAAGCGCAGAAACTTCAATAAACTGTGTTTCACCACCCCACTCTTCTGGAATGACTTCTAACGCAGCAAGCTCGTTCTTGACTCTGTCTGTATCGACACCTTCTTTATCCATCTTGTTGATCGCTACAACTAAAGGCACACCTGCAGATTTTGCATGCTGCACTGCTTCTTCAGTCTGTGGCTTGACGCCATCGTCGCCAGCAACAACCAAAATAATGACATCGGTAGCTTTCGCACCACGAGAACGCATAGCGGTAAAAGCAGCATGTCCTGGTGTATCAAGAAAGCTGATCATGCCGTGATCTGTATTCACGTGATAAGCACCGATATGCTGTGTTATTCCACCTGCCTCACCAGAGGCAACTGTGGACTTTCTAATATAGTCGAGCAAAGACGTCTTACCATGGTCAACATGGCCCATCACGGTAACAACCGGTGGTCTTTCAATTTCTATTTCACCAACATCAGCTGCCAATGATTCCGCCAGCTCTTCTTCAATAACGTCTTCAGATACAAACCTTGCTTTGTGACCAATTTCCTCAATCACAAGACTCGCCGTATCCTGATCTAGGACCTGATTTATATTGGCCATGACGCCCATTTTAAAAAGGATCTTAACAATCTCGCCAGTTTTCACTGACATTTGCTGTGCAAGATCAACCAAGCTATTAGCTTCACCGATTATTACATCGCGAATTTTGGTTTCTGTGGGCATTGCAAACGCGTGCTGCTGCGCAGCCATCTTGGCTTTCGACTTACGACCACCGCGGCCACGTCTGCCACCCATGGCATCAAAATCGTCGCCTTCTAGTACAAAATCATCATTTACATGGATAGTTTTAGCTTGACGTTTGGCCGGCTGAACCTTGCCTTTGTTTCTTGGATTTCCCTTTTTCTTCTCATCGGGACTTTCCGCCGGCTTGGCTGGCGCTTTACGTTTGGCACCTGGCTTGGTGTCTGCTGAATCAGCGGGAGTGGCAGTGGCACCTGGAGCTGATGGGGCCGCGCCTTTGGCATCTGCGGCAACCTTTTCAACAACGGCGGCTTTTTCTGCTTCCGCGGCTGCGGCTGCGGCGGCTTCTGCGGCGGCGGCTATTGCTGCTTCTTCTTCAGCTGCTGCCGAGGCAGCGGCAGCTTCTGCTGCTGCTGCTTCTTCGGCTGCTGCTTCTTCTGGAATTTCGCTACGCTTAACATACGTGCGTTTTCTGCGCACTTCCACAGCAACAGTCTTGCCTCTACCGTGAGTAGATGCCGACTTCAAAGTTGCAATGGTCTTGCGCTTAAGCGTTATTTTCTTGGGGGCGCCATCTGTCGCATCGCTGTCACCATGACCACGACGTAAAAACACCAACAAGGTATTTTTATCCTCATTGGATATAACATCGCCTGCCTTTGCGTGCGGCAATCCTGCCTCTTTAACCTGAGACAGCAGCTTGTCCACCGAAACCCCTACGACGCCGGCGAGCTCACTTATTGTTACATCTGCCATTCAAACAACTCCCATTCTTCAACCCAAGGTTGAATTACTCGAACCAAGGTGCGCGCGCAGTCATAATTAATTGACCCG
>JBLHTH010000103.1:0-11861 GCA_047627195.1 Pseudohongiellaceae bacterium
TTGCCACCTTGCACAGTACTGATGTTCTTGCGACAACGGTATTACAGAACTGTATCCGCTACGATCAAGCAGATACCTCCTGTCAGTTTTGCTCCATCGGGCAGTCACTAGCCGCGGGTAAAACCATCGCCCATAAGACACCCGCTCAACTTGCTGAAGTGGCTAAAGCCGCCGTTGAAATGGATGGCGTAAAGCATATGGTAATGACTACCGGTACACCTGCCACCAGAGACCGTGGAGCGGCAGTTCTATGTGATAGTGTTAAAGCGATCAAAGCCGAGGTTGATCTGCCAATTCAGGTGCAGTGTGAACCGCCTCGTGAGTTGATATGGATCGATCGCCTAAAGCAAGCCGGTGCCGACTCAATAGGCTTGCATCTCGAAGTAATACATCCCGATGTTCGAAAACGCATCATGCCGAGTAAAGCCAGCATCAGTATCGAAGAATACATGACGGCATTTAGCTATGCCGTCCCTATCTTCGGACGCGGACAAGTCAGCACCTATATTCTTGCCGGACTAGGCGATAGCCAAGAGGATATTCTAGCTATATGCGAGCGTTTGATCGAACTAGGTGTATACCCCTTTGTGGTGCCATTTGTTCCGATTCAGGGTACCGCGCTGGAACATCATCCCTCACCAGATAGCCAATTTATGCAGGGTATTCTTGAGCCCTTAGCCGAGAGATTAGTGGCAGCAGGACTCACCTCAGAAAAAGTTAAATCAGGATGCGCACGCTGTGGTGCTTGTTCTTCACTTAAAAGTTTTGAGGACAAACTCAGTGCACAACAGTTACGAATAGCTTCCGACATGGATAGCACTTACGAACCCTCGTTAAGCAGCAAAGCGAGCTAAGTCATGGCACAAACACTCGATCATTTAAAATCAAGACCTTTTGCAACAAGCTATTCAGACTTTACGGTCAAATGGGCTAGTTTGGAATGGGAATTCGAACAAGCACTTGAGCTTCGTCGCAAGGTGTTCTGTTTAGAACAGGCATTATTTGATCAGCATGATCGAGATGAAATTGATGATCGGGCTCAATGTCTGGTGGCCATCGCTAATCATGGAGGCTGGCCGGAAAAGGTGGTCGGGACTGTGCGAATTCATGCTCACCAGCAAGATGTCTGGTGGGGGTCACGTCTCGCCGTAGACCAAGAATTTCGCTATCAATCTGGCATCGGTGCGGCCTTAATAAAACTTGCGGTAGGCAGTGCACGCGGATTTGATTGTCGTGAGTTTTATGCTCAGGTACAACAGCAAAACGAAGCTCTTTTTCGTAAATTACATTGGCGCAGCCATTACAGTTTGATGGTGCGAGAGCGGCCGCATGTGATGATGCAAGCACAGCTCTCACGTTTCCCTATCTGCCATACGCCCTACAGCGGTTACGTTTTAAAAGGTCACGATGCAGTGATACCCGAGATCACCTGTTCATCACTGCTCTCAATGCCTGGCCAAGACAGCCAATTCAATGCTCCTCTCAACGCACCTCTCAATGCACCTCTCAATGCCGCTGGGGAAACACATTATGCTCACTGAACTTTTAAATGACTTACGCTCAGCTTCAGGCTTACAGCAAAAAACTGAAATCCAGATGGTTGCAAATATTTTAAGCAAGGGGTTTACCTCACCTTTTCCCAATGGAGATGATGCAGCCATTTTACCTGTAGAAGGAGGTTTTGACTTATTTGCTGGAGAAGGATTTATGGATGAATTTGTGGCAACAGACCCTTGGTTTGCAGGTTGGTGCGGCGTGATGGTGAATGCAAGTGATATAGCTGCAATGGGAGGAAGACCGGTCGCCGTTGTCAATGCCTTATGGGGAGGAAACAACACAGAAACCCGTCAGTTACTTGAGGGAATGGCCTCTGCATCAAATGCCTATCAAATTCCTATTGTCGGGGGGCATACCAATTTACGCACTACGCAGCCTCGTTTAGCTGTATCCATACTGGGGCGCGCACAAAAAGTACTTAGTAGTTTTAATGCCTTATCCGGGCAACACCTTGTCGCCGCCATTGACCTTCGTGGTCAATACCGCGCTCCATTCAATAATTGGAATGCCTCCACTACAGCGCCACCAGAACGACTTCGCGAAGATCTCGCACTGCTACCTAAAATAGCTGAACAAGAACTCGCAAGTGCTGCCAAAGATATTAGCCAAGCCGGTTTATTAGGCACCATCGTGATGCTATTAGAGTCATCTAAATTGGGCGCCACTATAGACTTGTCGGCAATCCCGAAGCCATTAGACGTCGAGTGGCATCAATGGCTGCAAAGCTTTCCTAGTTTTGGCTATTTGCTCAGTTGCAATGATGACTCATTAGCTAAATTACTTAGCCAGTTTCATAAACGTGATATCGCTGCTGCGAGTATTGGTCGGCTCAATAATAGTAGTCAATGTCGCATCAACCATCAATCAGAAACGGAAGTTTTCTGGGACCTAACTACCACACCACTAACCAATATGGGAGTTTCTCATGCCTGAAACCTATTTCGAAGTGCGTTGGCCAGATGGTCAACAGCAAACTTGTTACTCACCTTCGAGCATCGTCCGTGAGTATTTTGAAGCAGACAAACAGTACACACTTGGTGACTTTGTTCATCTAAGCGAAACCTCGCTCGGTATTGCCAGTGAGCGAGTCAAACAAAAATTCGGATATTACTGTTCGAGCGCCGCAGACCAACTCAAACAAATAAAACAAAAGGCTGATGAGTTTGATGGTAAGACAACGGTAATGGTCATAGGTTTTAGAAACTAGAGAGACTTATATTTTTAGAAAACACATTAAAGAACGAAGTTAAATAGAGAAAGCCATGAGGGAAATTATGCAACATCATTCAGTTATTATTGTGGGCGGAGGTCAAGCCGGTTTATCGGTAAGCCACTATTGTCAGCGTCAAAATATCGATCATCTGGTTTTGGAAAAAAACCAAATCATGCATGCCTGGAAAGATAAGCGCTGGGATTCTTTCACCTTAGTTACACCTAACTGGCAGTGTGCTTTACCAGGCCATCACTATGATGGTAATGACCCGCATGGATTTATGAAACGTGAAGAGATTATCGATTACCTGAACCGTTTTGCTGACAAAGTTCAAGCACCGATTAAGGAGGAAGTTCAAGTCAATCGCGTAAGTCATAATGGAAACAGCTATTTGGTGGAAACCAATGCTGGCGACTATACTGCTGATCACATTGTTATTGCTGCAGGCAGTTATCAGGAGCCGATCATTCCCCGAATGGCAGAACGTATTCCTGATTCGATACAACAACTGCATTCCGAACAATATAAAAACCCCGAACAAATGCGAGGCGATACAGTGCTGGTTGTTGGCTCGGGACAGTCCGGTTCTCAAATAGCAGAAGATCTGCATCTAGCCGGAAAAAAAGTCATACTTGCCTGCGGTGACGCGCCAAGGTGTGCGCGCTTTTATCGTGGCAAAGATGTCGTCGACTGGCTCGCAGAAATGAATTACTACAATATGCCTGTGCAAAACCATCCTTTAAAGGAAGCGGTTCGAGATAATACCAATCATTACGTTACTGGCCGCGATGGCGGGCGCGATATTGACCTTCGAAAATTCGCCCTGGAAGGTATGGAATTATATGGCAAGCTGAGCAGTTTTGATGGCGACACACTCCAGTTTAAACCTGATTTAGGCACCATATTGGATAGTGCCGACCAAACCTACAACAGCATTAATGAACGCATTGACCAGTACATCGAAAAGGAGAAGATCCAAGCACCGGAAGCGTCTATCTATAAACCAGTCTGGGTTCCATCACTCGAAAGAGAAGCATTAGATTTAAGTACTTCAGAAATTAGCGACGTCGTATGGTGCATTGGATTCAAACCCAACTATCATTGGCTTGATGTACCTGTTTTTAACGGGCTCGGCTACCCTGCTCATAATCGTGGCATCACCCAGTTTCCTGGTTTGTATTTTATAGGTTTGCCTTGGTTACATACTTGGGGTTCAGGCCGTTTTTCAGGTGTCGCCACCGATGCCGACTATCTTACCAAAACGATAGCCAAGCAAATGGAAAACCAGCAGAACTTAGCGGCAAAAGCTGCAAATTCTTAAAATAGAGCCAGAAAATAAAACCTTTAGGGAAAATGAAATAAACACTTAAATCTTTAAGGGTTCCTCTACCTCAAGGAGGCTCCCTTTTTGGTTAGTATGTCACCAAGAACTGCAAACTAATCTTCTAATTCGCTGTGTCTTCGATTCCATTGTTGATGAGATAAGCAAAACCTTATGATCTTGCCAAATTATCAGCCACTATCGTCCCACTATTATTTACGGTGTTAGAAAAAAGTTTTTGCAGATTCTGCTGCTTTTTGAGGGAATAGCTTACTTATGATTTTTGTTGAAAGCGACCATTTTCGGTTGCAATAAATACCACTGGAAACGAGCACAAAGAACTACCTTTTGAGTTCGAAGAAATTGCTTAGAAAGACTAACGACAGTTAGCTAAATATAAACTAAATTTCTGCAAACATATTTCTTAGCTTGTCTGAAATAAGCTGAGTTAAGCTTTACGAAGCTGGGTCACTACTTCGCCTCCAATTCCCCAGTTATCGGTATTGACCTCATCAATAACCACCACAGTTGTGGCTGGATTTTTATTAAGTACATCCACTAATAACTGAGTACTTCCCTTGATAAGTGCTGCTTTTTGTTCTGCAGTAACGTGTTCATCAGTGATTTTGATATTGATATAGGGCATGACTTTTTCCTCTTTAAGGTGCTGTAATTTCTGTTACTTTAATGTTCAAGGTCGGATTTATTTTTTACCTAGTTTGATGGCTTAGCGTTACTGATAAAGAATTTCTGAATTCGTGGCGAATGATTCAACCACGAGCCCAATGCGACTAAAGCTAAGCCTATTAACAGTGCAATAGTGACAGGTTCCTGAAAGACAAATAGAGAGGCCACGCCTGCGATTAAGGGAACAAATGCCATTAGTGAGCCCATGCTGGCAGCACCTAACAATTCTACTGCACGTACATATAACAGCATTTGAATAATGGTGGCTAAGATGCCTTGATAGAACATCTGGGTGAGGATTTCTGGCCACAGAGAAACGGATAAGTTCTTCTCAGCAAAGACAATATAAAAGGGTAGGTAAATCAAACTAGTTAGCAGGGCTAAGCTGATGGTGACCTGCCAGGGGGATATTTGCCAGTGCTTGATGAGTACCGAAAAAAGCCCTCAAAAAAAGGCTCCACTTAAAAATAACAAGTCACCATGAAATGTGCTGTCATTTACGGATTGTTGGCCTAAGAACAAGGCCGTAATGCCAAGGCTGATGATAAACACCGCTAAAGATTTCTGAAAGCTAAACGCAGACTGCCCAAATAAACCAGATAGAATAAATATAAAAAGCGGCATGGCACCGGGAAGCAACAATGCACCATGCGATGCCGGAGCAAGTTGAAAACCTTGAAAAGTACAAAGGGCATAGGCCAGACCACCTATCAATGCAATCACGATGAACTTGGTTTGCAGTAAATTAAAACGATATTTAAACCACCAAATGGGTAGCACCACGAAAGCACAAGTGATGTAGCGGAGGGCAATAACATCCAGGTAATTAAGCGCACTTATACCGCCCAAGCGAGATACCAAAATAAAGCCAGACCAGATGATTACCGCGCCTAAGCCAAAGGTGTAGCCTTTTTGTGTCGCTGTTAAGTGGGGCATCATTGTTTGCTCATATATTGCTTGAATTGGACCTAGTCTAGCGCTAAAGTTGATTCACTAATAATGAATAAATATGAATTATATATTCTCAAATAAAGAATATATTTTCTTTCCGCTTAGATTGTTCAGGGTTGGTTATGGAAATTGCAGACTTAACTGTTTTTAGAGAAGTGGCTCTTTGCGGCGGTATTACTTACGCGGCCAAAAAACTACATCGCGTTCCGTCAAACGTCACGACACGAATCCAAAAGCTGGAAGAAGAGCTAGGGCAAGCTTTATTCATTCGAGAAAAAAATCGTTTAACGATTTCTAATGCCGGAAAAATTTTACTCATCTATGCCGATGAAATACTCGAGCTGGTGCAATCTGCTAAAGATCAATTGCAAGATAGTGAACCTTCCGGAAGCCTGAGAATAGGATCCATGGAAGCGGTGGCAGCCACTCGATTGGTCAAGCCTTTGCAACAGTTTCATATGCAATGCCCTAAAGTGACCTTGCAGGTGAAGGCATCACCTACGGGAGTGCTCTTGGAGGATGTTTTGCAGGGCAATGTAGATCTGGCCCTGGTGGCTGACCCGACTAATGACCCCCGTTTGTATATTTCACCAGTATTTGAAGAGCGCTTGGTGATGGTTTCTAGTCTGGGTCATAAAAAAATTCTCAAACCTGGCGACTTGGGGATAAACCCGAGTATTCTGGGTTTTAATCATCGCTGTGCTTATAGAAACCGCTTGCTTGACTGGTTTAAAGCAGGCGACTGTATTCCGAACATCATAGAAATGAATTCCTATCATGTTTTGCTGAGCTGCGCAGCTGCTGGAATGGGCGTGGGTATGGTGCCTGTCGAATTGTTAAAAACCTATCCTTTTGCCGAGAGCATTAGAGTACATGACTTGCCAGAAAAATGGAGTCGAACGACTACGGCATTAATTTGGCATAATGAACGTGTCACACCTGCGATGCGAGCTTTTGAGCAGTATTTGTTAGCCTAGATTTTTCGGCTTTTACGAGATCAAATACATTCTTGTTGAAAGCGAACCTTTTCGGTAGCACTAAATACCGGCGTTTTTCAAGGTAATTGTCGCTTCAACAGTTAAGCAGCCTGTTTATGTTGCTTTGGATTAAGCTTCACAGTTTGGACGTAGTTCTAACATGGAGAGGTATTCCTTGTTTCTAGCGGTACATAAAGCTTTTCTAAGTGACTACCGAAGCGCACTTTAAGGATATAATGGTGCCGATTTTTGCCGCATGAATAATGCTTGAGTATGCAATTGTCAAAGCCCTTGTTAGCCAATGCGTCTAGCTTCCGACATTTGGCTCTCCAACAGAAACAATTCCGCTCTCATATGCAAATATGACCGCTTGAGCCCGGTCACGAAGGCCAAGTTTGCTCAAGACGTTTGACACATGTGATTTTACTGTCGCTTCACTAATAAAGAGGCGCGAAGCGATTTCAGTATTATTAAAACCGAGAGCAAGATTTATCAATATCTCTTTTTCTCGGCTGGTAAGAAGATCGATACGAGCAGAAATAGTTGCGTCAACACGGTTTATTTTTGCGAACGCACCAATCAGCCTCTTTGTGATAGAAGGCGCCAACAGTGCGCCTCCGCTGGCCACCGTGTAGACGGCTGCAATGAGTTCTTCTGGGGGAGTGTCTTTTAGAATAAACCCACTCGCCCCCGCCTTTAAGGCCTTATAAACGTACTCATCCAAGTCAAACGTAGATAATATTACTACGCGGACAGGCAACTTAAGCTCCCCCAGAATAATCGACATGGCGGTTAAACCATCCATTTCCGGCATTCGAATATCCATCAGTATTACGTCGGGTTTGTGGGCTTTTGCTATCTCAATTGCTTCCAATCCATTGGAACACTCGGCAATCACGTCGATATCAACTTGATGATCAAGAATCATTGAAAGTCCCCCTCTCACCAATGCTTGGTCATCGACGATAGCAACCCGTACGGTCATAATCGTGTATCCTGTTCAATCGGGATATAACATCGAATGGCAAAACCACCGCTCTCATTAGGCTTTGCTTCAAAGCTCCCTCCCAACATGTTGGCTCTCTCTTGCATACCAACTATGCCATATCCGGATGGTTCAAATGCTTGTTTTCCATTGTCTAAGTCCTTGCTCTCGACACGAAGGTTCCCATTGTTGTCAATTTCAATATTAACACCCTGCCGATCAATTTGTACGATGACACTGGCCATTACATTGCCCCCTGCATGCTTAATAACGTTGGTCAACGCTTCCTGGATTATCCTGTAAATTGTTAAGTCGATGCCTACGGGAAGCTTTGCTTGTGGCGCGTTAACTGAAAGCGAAACAGATAAACCCGCTCTGCTGAAACTGTCTATTAGTTTTGGCACGTCCGTCAAACCAGGCTGCGGCGTAAGCTGGCTACTTCCAGTTTCAGGCCTTATTACGCCTAACAAGTGCCTCAGCTCCACCAAGGCCTGCCGCCCAGCAATTTCTACGGCCTCCATTGCCTGTATTGCTTTTGTCAGGTTACTACCCGCAACCGTCTTTGCGGCACCTGCTTGCACCGTCATGAGACTGACTTGATGGGCGACGATATCATGCAACTCCCTCGCTATTCTGCCTCTTTCTTCAGCGACAGCGCGCTGGGAAGCATTGACTTTTTCTCTTTCAAGTTGCTCTGCTCTTTCTTGCAACAGCCTCAAGTATTCACCTCGGGCATGAATACGCCTGCCAACGTACCAAGATAAGAACAAAAGTACGAATGCGATACCGATATCTGGCAAGGTTTCGCTGCTATCAAATAAAAGAATCAGTCCAACAACACCAATAGCTCCACCACCAATCTGACTTAGTCGATCGTTCTTTTCATATCGCCCAACACTATACAAGACTACGGGCACGCCAAAAAAATCGAACGAATACCCAAGTGCTGTGGACAAGGCCATCAATCCTAAGGTGGTGGCGAGCACTCTTAAGGGATAAGACCTTCTCCAGAAAAGGGCGCAGGATGCGATAGCAAGCACAATAACAATGAAAATTGGTACATTCGCGAAAGTTCGCAAAACAATGGCTGTGTTGTGGTTTTCATTATCAGATGGCACGAATACCGACGCTAAAAATACGGCCGCTACTACGACGGCCTCTGAAGTGCGTGGCCATCTAGAAAATGGCCCCCTGAAAGGCAGATAGGTGAGGGCTGAATTTGAATTATCCGGGGTTGAGTTATTTGAATCTGCGAGCGTTTTCTCTAACATCCTATTGGCCTTTTATAGTTTCATTCTTAACACTGAATGATACGAGCTCACCTCACACATCGTCGCCCTTACAACTAATGAAATCGATACCCACCAAAATAATGAATTGACCAGGCATCTCAAGCAAATAAATCATACTTTTGGATGATATCGATTCATTCAATAAGCCGATGAAACAAGAACTATCTGCACCTACTATTTCATTTCATAAATTGTACTGCAAATTCTTCAACTAAAAACTATTCAATAGTGTAGCGGAAATAGGAAAATCAATATGAAAAAAATAGGTATCTTACTTTTCGTGTCTGTATTTATGGTGGGCTGTAGCTCAAACCAAAGTAAGGAGGAAATGTTCTCCGATGCAGCGAAAGCTTGCAACAACATTTGCGATGCCAACCCATCTGTCAGCCAGGTAAGTAGCTCGGCGGGCGGAGGCTTACCTTTGTTATTTATTGGCGGAATGGAAACCTCTTGTCAATGTGTGAGGTGATATAAAGGAGTGCATATTCCAAGAAAACTATCCACGCCCATTCCGTCTGTTCACCACAACTCGAGCTCAGTTAAATGATGAAAACTACGAATTACATCACTTCCCGATTTTACCGATTATCAGCCCAATATCTGCTTGTTTGTCTTTCCATTTTCACGGTTAGCTGTGCCATTGTAAGCGATCAACGAACAGCATCTAGTATAGTCCCACGTTGCATATCATAGTCAGACCTCAACTAAACTGGAGGTGTATGATGATGAATAAAAAACAATGGCAAGCTCATGTTTACAAGAAGCACGAATCAGTCCGCAAGACTTTATCCATGAAGCAGCAAAAAGGAATGAGGATGCAGTACTGCTAACACTTTGGCCTAGGCATGTTTCACCTAGAAATCCAAAGCATGGCCCATTCCCTGATGCCGGTGGATATATTCAACATTTTATTGCCGCGAATTGGAACATCCAAGATATTGTGACTTTAGATAATCCTATGCTCCAAAACCTGCCTCGTGGGATTATTGCGAATAATTATGATAATAATCATATTCAATCATTTAACAGATTAGTCAGTAATAAGCTGTTATGTTTTACCCTAAGGTATAGATAATGAATAAATCGGAAAATTTTTGGGATAACGCTTCAGAAAACTATGACAAGACTGAAGAGCGGTTTGAGTACATTCATAAAAAATCTAGAGAAAATACTAAAAGGTTCTTGAAAGATAGCGACACTGTTCTGGATTATGGGTGTGGGACAGGCACTGCATCCTGTCAATTTTCTAGCCTGGTAAAAGATATTCATGCAATTGATATTTCATCTAAGATGATTGCAATATCAAAAGAGAAAGCCGCTCTTGGTAAAATTGAAAACGTAAATTTCGAGCAATCGGATATTTTTGATAAAAAGTATTCCAGCGAATCTTATGATGTGATTCTGGCTTTTAATATGTTGCACACAGTTCCTAGTCCTCAGGATGTTACGCAACGAATAAATGAAATATTAAACCCGGATGGTTTATTTATTTCTGTAACACCTTGCTTGCGACAAAGGATGTCGTTTTTAGTTAATCTACAAATTCAGTTAGTTCGGGTCTTGTGTAAAATTGGATTAATTCCCATTCCTATAAGAAGGATAACGAGCTCTGAAGTAGACGATCTATTAATTGCTAACGGCTTTCAGGTTGTAGAATCAGAAGAAATATATAAAGGAGCTTCTAGCTATTTTGTAGTAGCAAAGAAGTTACAAGAAACATAACATGCAAAGGCAGCAACGCCCTGCGGGCTAGACGCGCTAACGTTAGCTGTGACATTGGAAGGGACGAAATTAAAGCTGAGTGGTTTAACCTGGTAATAATTAACGTTCGTGAGCATTAGCGTTCCCTTTGGGGGCGTCGAGATACCGCTAGCTTTGAGCTATAAAGCACTACTTATTTGATCTATAGATAACCCAAGTAAAACCACTTTAGAGCCACTGGGCTTTTTTAGCTTGAAAGTGAATTTGCTTAGTTGTTGAGTAAAGTAACGAAGCCATGATGATATACGTTGTCACAAGAATACTATTGACGTTTAACGCGTAACATTATACTGTCAGACCATGATCATGACATTTGGCAACAAAGATACGAAAGCACTTTATGAAGGTGGCAACCCTAAAACCTTTCGTGCCTTTAATGCTCAGGCAGAGCGTAAATTACAAATGCTTGATTCAGCTACCACGGTAGAGTTTTTAAGAAGCCCTCCAGGTAATCGATTAGAGCTTTTAAGCGGAGACAGGAAGGGCCAGTACAGCATTCGCATCAACCAACAATATCGTCTTTGTTTCAATTTTAAAGACGGCAATGCTTTTGATGCGGAAATAGTGGATTACCACTGAGGAAATCAAGATGGCTAATAATATGCGACCAATTCACCCTGGTGAGATATTAAGAGAAGAATATTTAAACGAGTTAGGATTGAGCGCTAATGCACTAGCAATCGCGTTACGCATCCCTGCTTCTCGCATTGACCAAATCACTAAAGAAAAACGCTCCCTTTCGCCCGACACAGCTCTGAGGCTTGCTAAGTATTTTGGCGGAGATGCACAAAGCTGGTTAAACATTCAGTCAGCCTACGACCTTAAAAAAGCTGAACTTGAAAGTGGCTCATTAATTGATATTGAAGTTCTGCCAATGGCTTCTGGGCAATAACAATACAGGACAGCTTCAAGCCTAGAGCCTCGGTTTACCTAGGTTCAAAGAGTATCGCTAACGGCCACATAGCGATACCTTGTAAATTTAAGCCACATTGATTTTTTTCAAAATGCTACCTACGAGCACAAAGCGTTCCTTATTGATTTCGAAGAAATGACTCAGAAAAACCAACGAAGTTGAGCAAAAGCGAACGCTTTGGGTGGGTCGAGATACCGCTGGCTA
>JBLHTH010000104.1:0-11854 GCA_047627195.1 Pseudohongiellaceae bacterium
GATGGGATGGGATGGGATGGGATGGGATGGGATGGTAGCAGATCATTCTCAGCTACACCTTCAATACAAAAAACCTAGTCTATAGCCTTGCTGTAACACTATAATCGGAACTATAAGATTATCGATGGCATCTTCGTGAATTGTACTAACCAAGCTTATAGAACCAAATCACAAGGCTTTACTCTGATTGAATTAATGGTAGCCACTGCCATAGTGGGACTGCTATTGAGTGTCGCGCTGCCCGCTTTTCAGCGATATGCTGACAGAGCTAAATTTTCAGAAGCTATAGTTGCAACCAATACATTGAAAGCCGCTGTCGAAGTCGCTGTCTCTCGAGGTTTAATTAGCAGCATTAATGACATGTACTCAGGTAGAAACGGCATTCCTAATTTTGAGTTCGGCTTCCTCAGAGGAGAGGCCGGCATGCACTTTACTGGCGTGATTTCTGGTTCAATTTATGCCATGTGGCCTATGGATGGGAGCTTGCTCCAAGGGCAAACCTATATACTCAGAGCCGACAGTATTAGCGCCCCAATCCGCTGGGTTCAGGGCGGCAGCTGCATGACCGAAGGCTACTGCTAGCTGTGCCTATAACATGACCGAGCTTAAATTTTGTAAGAGCCATCCATTAGCAGGCGCGATAGAAAGCTGCCGCGACTGCAGCGCTCAACTTTGTGGTATGTGCGCAAATTTTGATCGGACCGGTGTGTTTTGCGAAGGCTGTCTGGCTGTCCATGAAAACCAGCAATTTGTCAGCGCTCAAGCTGCCCAGGCTACTCGTGCTGCCGCCACTGCTTTGCAATCAGATGCCGAAGAATTTGTTTATAACCCACCCACCGGAAAAAAATTCAACACACGATCTGTTCAACTAACGATTATCTTTATTTGCACGCTAGCTACCGCCGCCCAACTCTACTTTTATAATCAGCCATCTAGTGCACCACGAGATCCGCTTACCCTTCAGCGCGAGCAAGCTATTACGTCTTTGGTTGAGTGCCTAACCGTATTTGGAGAAATAGGCCTAGTTCTCGGCAAAGGAGAAAAACCGGGAACCGCTATGAGATGCAACGACTCTTTCGAGCCTAATCGATTAATTGATAACGGCGATGAAATTCGGGTAATTCACCCGAACCCCCAAAACTATGGTTACAAAACCATCTACGTGAGCAACAAAAGTCCAGTACCAGTTGCCGAACTGCTCGAGTAAACCGGCACATAAAAATTAGGCGCCGGCCGAGCTTTAACGTTTATTTTCAATAGCCACAGACCTGTCCAAGCACTACTTAGATAAGCCAGCAGCGGCTTCCATTTCTAGTCTGCGGGCTCCCGCAAGAATACCAGGCATTGCATAGTTCCCTTCGTGACACGCATATTCATACAACCCATCTACAGTGGCATAAAAACTTAATTCAGCAGTCCAAGGCTGACTGTAAATATTGCTATCTTCAACAGTGAATTGATAGAAAACCTCATTGTCAGAGTAGCGACTAAAGCGTTCTGTAATTTGTCCTGCTTTGGTTATCGGCACCGAACTTTGGCTTAATTGCAGAGGATGAATATTTACAGTTTCCACAACTAGCTGATCATTCTCATACCAGCCGACAGAATCTCCAAACCATGGCTCCAATGAAGCTGGCCGCCGATTAGCTCTTGCTTGTTTTGGTGAATCAAAAATTGGAATGATACGAGCGTCATGAACCATCTCTGCCAATATCATGACGTAGTTGTCTGTTTGCACAAATTGATAAGTATTGTTGTACAAGGCTCCCATCATGCCGGGTCCAGCCTTATTCCCAAATCCCAACAAACAGCGCTCGGCATTGGGTATGGCTTCGGGGCCTCGAGCATCGCCAAAACCGGTAGCATAGCGGGAACCAAAGTTGCGTCGGTTGAAGTCATACCTTGGGTCGCTCAACCGCGGCACTTGCCCGTCCTCGGGGTTGACGATATAAGATGTACGGAATTCACCCTTAATTAAAGCCAGATTGGAACCCGGTTCAACCCAGAAATTGTTATAGGCTCGAACGCCAAAGTCATCCGCTGATGCTGAGGGTGTGTTGTTAATACCATCTCCTTCATCTAGACCACCCTCAATTCCAGCTATTGGCGTACTTGCGGCAATAATTAGTGCTTGTTCTGCAGAAACGATAAGCGATTCCACACCGTCTGGGCGAGAAAGCTTGGTTAACGACGCGTTTGTCCATATGCCCTCTAAGTCGGGCCGCTCTGAGTTTTGAGCTATTGCGGAAGAGTAAATCGCTGAAAATACAAGCACAGTGGCACCGATCCGCGCAGCCTTCTTTAACAAGTTGGTCATTCACTACCTCCTGGAGACTTATCCTCCAGTTATATTGTAAGTTCATCCTACTGTTAGGCTGGCCATGCTGGCGAAGCACCCGGATAGGATATTAATAATCTCGACTCAATTTCTTCCCAATCTCTACTAGGTAAGAAACACACAGCCTGGCAGCCAAACTGTACTTCTTAGCTACAGTCCTGATCTTATAGTATTTTCAGAGCTTCATGTAGATAATTAGAATGATAGGTATGTGGCAACCTAGGTTTAGATTATTATCTTAGCCAGAATTGATTAGCATCCTACTGGTTTTAAATCACTAATATGCAGGCTAAAATAGCTTCTATAAAAAAATACCTTAACCTTATAAGCTCATAAGAGGTGTTTGTGAAAAGTATTGATCAAAAAAGGCGCTTTGCCCACCACCAAAACGTTAAAGGCTTAAGTCGAAGAACATTCATTCTAGGGCTGTCAGCAGCCCCGTTGATACATTCGCTTAACCTCAGCGGCAGTGCAAGCGGTTTTGATAACAACAACATCAAAGCGATCACCTTCGACGTATTCGGCACCGTGGTGGATTGGAGAGGTTCGATTATCCGAGAAGGTCAACTGCTTTCATCTAGAAAGGGCTCTAACGTCAACTCAGACAAAATCGACCCAGGCAAAGCTGACCAGGGTGAAGCTGATTCCGATAAAGTTGAGTCAGATAAAGCGCCGTGGGATAAAGTTGACTGGGGCACATTTGCTGACGCTTGGCGCTCAGGCTACGGACCCGCCATGAACAAAGTGCGCACCGGAGAAATGCCTTGGACCACCATCGATGACTTGCATCGACTTATCCTAGATGAACTGATAGTAGAGTTTGGCCTAGCTAACTTATCGGAATCCGAACGCGTTAATTTTAATAGAGCCTGGCACAGACTAAGCCCTTGGCAGGATGCCGTCGCCGGTCTTGAAAGAATGAAATCTCAGTACATTATAACCACCTTATCAAATGGTAATGTGTCATTACTCACTAATATGTCGAAAAATGCAGGTCTTCCGTGGGATGCAGTTTTATCAGCCGAACTTGCCGGCCACTACAAGCCCGACCCAAGAGCCTATCTGAAAGCAGCAGAACTATTAGATCTAGAACCTCGGCAAATATTAATGGTGGCAACTCACCCGAGTGATTTACGAGCAGCAGCGAAAACAGGTTTACGCACCGCGTATGTGATCAGGCCGCTAGAACGAGGCCCGAACAAACCAGTTAATAGAAACCCAGAGGGCGATTTTGATATCGTCGCTGAGGATTTCCTCGACCTAGCTCAGCAATTAGGAGTCTAACAAATATAATGCGCAGGTCCTGAGGCGTTACACCCGAGAAATAACTGTTAATTAGATATGCGCTAACGTCCTATTCCTGCCAGTAAAATGGCCTATCACGCCGGTTTATTATGCTCGGCGGCGCAGATGTCTCTTATACCAAGCTCCTCCGCGAATCCTCTCTAGGGGCCCGTGCCATTCCCCCGCTGTTTATCCCCGCCCTCTCCTAGAGCGACTAGCTCTATTACAAATTGTTATACTTTAAGACCCCAAAATTGTTTTGCTAGCCCTTAGTTGTGTGCATACTGCGCCTCATGCCCGGCGGTAGCTTATTGGGTGCACTCAGATGCTTGATCGGAACAGGCATCTAGAAAAATAATAACGGAACCCAAATTCAATGAAAGCAGTATTTTCCTTACGTAAATTAAGTCTAGCCATTGGCCTGACAGGGATCTTAATAGCAAGTTTAAGCCCCTCAGCATTGGCTCAAAACCAACCCACCACATCAGATGACTCCACCGTTACTTACCCTGCTAGCTTCTTTGCCCAATTCCAGCCCTATTCTGTCAACGATATGCTGGTTCGTATTCCCGGCATAAACCTCGCGCTTGGCGGAGGCGGTGCCGGTAGCGCAGACGGCAATCGCCGCGGACTTGGCGCTGGAGGTGATCAGGTGCTCATCAACGGACGCCGGATAGCCGGTAAAGGCAATGAGGGTAACCAGCAGCTTTCAAGAATTCCTGCCACTGAAGTGCAGTATATTGAAATCATTCGCGGCACCTCAGGCGATCTGGATGTACGCGGTGGTACTCAGGTTATCAATATAGTGCTGCTGGAAGCTGAGTCCAGCACCTCCTATGCCTATGAAATCAATATGGACCGCTATCAAGATGGCAAATATCAACCCGGTGGGAAGCTTTCTGCAACCGGCCAAAATGGCCGTTTTAACTATTTCCTCAGTGCCGAGCTTGAGCCTCGCTGGGAATTTCGAGATGGCTTTGAAACCAGCCTCAATTTAGATAACTCTCGCAACGAAACGGTAAACCGAGACCAAGGTCAAGATGCTTGGCCCACGGCGTTTGCAGCAAACTTAGGCTATGAGTTTAACGAGCGCAATATTGCTAACTTGAACTTTCGACTTACCAATAATGATTTCACTTCCTACGCCGACCGCATCATCACCAACTTTCGGATAGACCCAGCTACTGTCAAAGTAGAGCGCGATGAAATCCCAACGGAAGACAGCTCTTGGGAAATTGGTGGCGACTACATGCACGTATTCGAAAATGGCAGTCGCTGGCGAACGCTGTTTATTGCCAATGAAGATGAAACCGATGCACTACGCGATCGCCTTCAGATTGATGGTGATGCTGTCACTAAAGATTTATTCCTCGCCAATTATGTGAATACTAAAGAACGTATTATCCGCTCATCCTATGTGTTTAATCTTAATGACTCGCTCTCCTTGGAGGCTGGTGTCGAACGAGCGCAAACTATATTAGATACCTCTTTACAGCTTGGCCTGCTGGACACCGGCGCCGATGCCCAGCCAACTGACCCACGGTTTGGTGGTCTATCCCCAGTCACCGACGCCAATGGCACAGTAGAAGAATTGCGCTATGAGTATTTTGCCATCAACAACTGGCAAATCAATGAGCGCATGAGCTTGGAGACAACCCTGTTGTTTGAAGAAAGTGAAATCTCTCAATCCGGTGACGTATCGAGGTCCCGTAGCTTCACTTTTTTTAGACCCAGAATCGATTACCGGTTTGATATAACGCCTTCAATTCAGCTTCGAACTACGATAGAGAAGGATGTGGCTCAGCTCAGTTTTTCTGACTTTACCGCCAGCATCGACTCCTCGGACGATGAGCAGAATGCCTTCGAAGGCAACGCTGATCTTCGCCAGACGCAGTCTTGGCGCTATTCGACCAACTTAGAATACCGCCTACCTAATGACGCCGGCGTGCTGAGTGGAAATCTATTCTATAACGATTTTGATGACCTTATCGATAACGTGGATGTGTCAACAGATACTCAAATCTTGGGGGCTAGAGGCAACATCGGCACCGGCGAACAGTACGGTATCAACCTAAATAGCAGCATACGCCTACTGATGTTTAATCAGCCTAATATGCTTTTTACTGCAGGATTGAACATTGAAGAGTCCAACCTTACCGACCCGTTTTTAAACATTGAACGTGAACGATCAATGCGCGGTGGTGGTAGTCAATACAGTTTCGGCTTTCGCCATGACATACCTTCGTTTAATAATATGAACTGGGGATTTAACTATCGTCGTGAATTTTACAACGATTTCAAAGTATTCGATGTCGATAAGATAGAACGCTATCCAAAATTCGGCTCTATTTCCAGCTGGGCTGAAATTCAAGCATGGGGTGGTTTGGTATACCGCTTTGAGTTCCGAGACGCACGAGATCGCTGCCGTATTCGTACTCGCTACATTAACGGCACAATTGCGAACGGGCAGATTGACGAGATTGAAGATTCCTGTTCCGATGCTGGGCCAGTTCTAGCCCTCAAAATTCGTGGCACATTCTGACTTCGTAAACAGCTAAAGCTTGCACTAGAATCAGGCGCTTCCACTGATCCTGGTGCTTAGCGCTGTGCTTAAACATAAAGTAATATGAGAAATTGGCGCTTTTTTATTCTCTGCCGGTCTTTTTACCCTCTCAAAAAAAGCCGCCATTTTCTTAAAAAGTCGGCCAACAGATTGTTCGCTATGCTCAATAAACATATGCATGTCTTTATGACGGATGGAATGCGCGGCTGTCGTGGCCGATAAACGATAGACAAATTAACGACACCAACAAGGCTGCACAAAATTCTGAAACCAATAAATACAATTAACCTATGCTGCGTTTATGTAAGCTATTCTCTGACAAGTCATGCGCAAGATAATTAAGTTTCAGAACAAGTTGTTGCTACATCGGCCCTTAAACTCCTGCGCGCAGTTAAAGTAGGCCCGGCACCGGTAATAGATAGCATATTAGATGACCCTCAGCGGCAAGAAGCATATAAGGTTGCGACTTCTGTCAGATATACACTGGCAGCGGCGCCGAGCCGTCAGAGGCCACTGAGCGATATGTTGCTTATACAGGACGCGCTTTATATCGACCCTAGAATGCATGTCAAAGACCCCGCGCAAATTTCTGCGTCCTGCGTTCGCCATGGCCAATGCCTGCCCTTCGATGATCGCTTAGCATTGATACTCTGCCCATTTAACCAACGACACGCCGAGCGCCGCTTTGAGACCAGAATTTACGGTATGTTGCACGATGCGCCATATCAAAGCACAACGCCTTTACGACTCGATTAGAATACTAATTGGATAGTGCAACTAGCGTCGAAGACAACGGCTCGATTCGATTTTTTCCCCGAGAGGCCTTAGCTTTTTCGACTTAAGCCTTAAGTTTTGCTATACATTTAGATTCTGATTGACAAAAAGCATGAAGTAGCGCCAGATGCGCACCCAGCAAGTTGGTCTAGAGAGCTGCTTCTTTGCCCTTGTATCAGGCCGCCGACAAACTAAAATTAGTTCCTGATAGGTCTTAAAGCACAGACTACGGTCCATTTATGTATACGAGCAAAAGCACATGAGCGATAGCCCAGATGATACAGATTTCGAAATACCCGATGGCTACCAGCTGATCGAATTGACAAGAGAGCCTATAGAACTTTACAAAGTGCTGAAATTTGAGAACGCAGTCGGCTCTGGCGGAGAAGCCAAAATGGTAATCGGCTCTGGCCTCGTTTTGGTAAATGGGCTCGTTGAGACGCAAAAGCGCAAGAAAATTTCAACCGGGGACACAATTGAATTTGAGGAAAACAAGTATTTTATCAAGCTCTCATCGGAGGCTAAAAGCCCGGCCCCTAGAATGCCTAAAAATATCAACCCTGCCAAAATAAACACAGCATCTAGGAAACCTATTATTGCTCTGCGCAAAGAAGGAAAAAAATAATGACTGGAAATGATTGTTTACGACGCATTCGTTACATACTAGATTTAGATGACCGAAAAATGATCAGTGTTTTTGCTGAAGCGCAGCATATGGTTACTAGAGAGCAGATTAGCGCCTGGCTTAAAAAAGATGATGACCCTGATTATGAGTTATGCAACGACACAGTGTTCGCATTATTTCTTAACGGGTTAATCAACTTGAAGCGCGGCAAGAAAGATGGTGTTCAACCTGATCCCGAAAAAAGGTTAACTAACAACACAATATTTAGGAAGTTAAAAATTGCCTTTAACCTCCAAGCAGAAGAAATATTGTCAATACTGGCATTGGCTGATCTACGCATTAGTAAGCATGAACTGTCAGCTTTTTTTCGTAGAGCCGATCATAAACACTATAGAGAATGTAAAGATCAAATTCTCCGAAATTTTCTTATGGGAATGCAAATTAAGCTGCGTGGTAAAAATGAGACAGAATCTGAAGAGTCTGAAGAATCTGTTTATGATTTAACCTACCAATCAACAAGCACAGAATAGATCTGTGCTTGTATAAGGTCGGCTAAGACTGGCGGTTACCCTACCCTTCTTAGGTGCTAGAATTTAAGTGCTCGATTTGAAGCCCTACGCTTTAAAACTCATCGGCTCTACCCTCAGCCATGCAGCAGCGCATTAATCTCGATCGGGCACACTCAAACTGATATTTTAATCTTTACACGCAAACGCCAGTGAAATTCTAAGGCGATGGCGCAGCATCCCCTGCAAGCACCCAAAACCCTAAATAACTTATACGAGTTGGCTCGGTTTTTTTGAACCAAATTTTAGCAACATTGGCTTTTACCACTTCCAAAAAAAATCCCATCCAGCAGAACTGAATGGGATTTTCAGTATCGATTAGAAACTACGACTCTTCGCTAGCCTCTTGAAACTCGACATGTATCTCTAACTCAATTTCATCACCAACACCAAAGGAGGTAAATCTATCTAAGCCAAAATCAGACCGCATAAATTTACCCCCAGCGGAAAAACCCATGGTGTAACTGCGGGTTAAGAAATTTCGACCACCGCCGTGAAAGTTAATTTCAAGCTGCACAGGTGCTGTAACGCCTTTTAACGTTAAATCACCTTCAAACAAAAAAGTATCTTCATCAATTGCCTCAACTAAAGATGTGGATCTATAAACAACTTGAGGAAATGTTTCTGCATCAAACCAGTTGGACCCGAGCAACTCTTCTGCGAAGGTTTCATTGTTGATATCCAAACCAGCTACGTTGATAACAACTTCTAGTGCCGAATTTTCAATATTTTCCGGGTCAAAATCCAATGAAGCATCAAAGTCATTGAATCGACCAATGAATGTTGAGAATCCAAGGTGGTTAATTTTCCATAATAAAGTGGCATGCTCTGGATCAAGCACATAAGCACCAGAGCGTAATTCAGTCACGTCGGTATTAAAATCAGGAGTCAGCAATCTATCACACGATGCCAAGAAACCTGCACAAGCCATAATGAGTCCAAACTGACAAACTTTTTTAGATGATCTGTAAAACATTGAAATAGCCTATTAACGTAAACTTATCTAATTATTGAGAAACAGCGCGCACATCGACCTTGATAGTCACTTCATTAGGAATCTCGCCTGTGCCAGCCCAGTATCCTTGGCCAACACCATATTCGAGACGGTTAATGGTGACTTCACTGGTAAGGTGAAAACTCAATTTGCCACCTTCCATCTCCACATCAAGATTAAAGGGAAAGCTCATGGGGTTGGTTTGATCTCGAATCGTTAAAGTGCCTTCCGATACAAATGAACTCAATGACTCTAAGCTGCAACTGTCTGCCTTAAAGCTCGCAGTTGGCCACTGGTCAACGTCGAATAATTCATAGTCATGTAAATAATCCAACGCCTCAGGAGAGTCGATGCTGATATCACTAATTGGAATTGTAACTTGAAAGTCACAAGCCGCTGGGTTCATAGGATCGATGTTGAATATAGCTTCTACATTTTTAAACTCACCCTCGTAAGGGTCTCCGCCAAAAGTGTATCCAAAAATAACGCTAGATTGCTCAGGATCGAGCACCCAAGTAGCGGCTTGGGCAGGTAAAGTGGTTAGCAACAAAATCGGCGCTAAAGCCGCTCGGTATAACAAAGTTCGCATAGTAAACATCTCTCTATTAAAAAATTATGGTAACGCGTAGGCTATGATTTCTGCAGCAGAGCCACTGCCGCTGACCGTCAACACGATAAACTGCTTACCGTCATGCTCGTAAGTCATAGGCACACCAGTTTGCGTATTAGGCAAGTCAATCTCGGCGACAATATCACCTGTTAATTTGTCATGGGCTCGCAAGGTCGGTCCTCCGCCAACACCTTCACCAATAAATAGCAGCGTCTTAGTCAGCAACAAACCAGAACGAGTAGCGACACCCGTTCGCGGGATATCAAGACCTGCCAATGCTGCATTATTGGCAATTCGATCAGGGGTATCTGCGTTAGCAACCTGAAAAACATGCTCGCCACTATTCATATCGATCGCTGTAACACGGCCATAAGGGGGTTTTACCAAAGGCAGACCCTTAATACGTGGTACGCGAACGCCATAAGACTGACTAAAGTCGACGTCAGAATTTTCGTCCTTGGCAACAGACAATAAGGCTACGTTGGTGCGCGAAGGAATATACAGAATACCTGTTTCAGGATCGACAGCTGACCCCTCCCAATTGGCTCCGCCAATAGCATCCGGCAGGCTCAAAGTTCCAACAGTTCCATCAGCGGCATCTGCCTCTGATGGCGGCGAGTAAACGCTTGGGCTAAGGCGAAAACGCTGAATAGCTTCCAAGGCCAGACCGCGTAGCTCTGGTGTAAAATCGATTAGATCGTCTTCGCTAATACCTTGCCGATCAAACGGTGCTGGCTTGGTAGGAAATGGCTGTGTAGGTGAATACCACTCGCCAGGCACATCTCCAGCAGGTACCGGCAATTCCTCTATTGGCCATACCGGCTCGCCAGTCTCACGATCAAAGGTATACACCCAGGACTGCTTGGTCACTTGCATAAGCACCTTACGGCCATTAGGTAGATCAGCGAGAACTGGGGCTGATGGGTTATCCCAATCCCAGATATCGTGATGAATTAACTGGTAGTGCCACTTACGCTCACCTGTAGTGATATCTAACGCCACGACACTGTTGGCAAACAGGTTGTTTCCAGGCCGGTCACCACCAAAGCGGTCGCCTGTTGCTGATTCTGTAGGCAAGTACACATGGTTAAGCTCAGGGTCACCGGACATAGGCGCCCAAACGCCTCCATTACCGGCAATTTCAGCTCCACCGTTTTGCCAAGACTCATAACCATAGTCTCCGCGCTGGGGAATAGTACGGAAAGTCCATAACTTCTCGCCAGTGCGAACGTCAAAGGCACGAACATCACCTTTAACATTAAACTTTGAAGGTGGTCGCATTGACACCTTGTGCGCAGGTCCAACCACCGCAACATTGTTCATTACAAAGGGAGGCATAGAAGAACCAATATCAACATCTTCGCGGCCCTCACCAAGTCTTAGCCCTTCAAACATATCTACTCGGCCATTGTCGCCGAAATTTGGGTCTGGAATCCCCGTCTTGGCGTCAAGTGATATAAGGAAAAAACCCGGAGTAATCATTAAAATGCGAGTTTCGTCTCCATCACGCCAGAATGACAACCCTCGACCAGAGCCTTTGCGAGGAGCCGCATCAAATCTTGCGCCTTCCTGCGGTCGCCACAGCCAAAGCATCTGTCCTGTAGTAGCGTCTAGTGCAGCAACGTTTCTAGTGGCGCCTAGTGTCGTATATAAAACGCCGCCGACTTCTAGCGGCGTAAACGTCGCATTAGACTCCGGTGTCGGGCCAAAGTTGGCTGTTGAAAAGCGCCAAGCAATTTCCAATGAGTCAACATTGTCAGCGTTTATCTGATCGAGTGGCGAATAACGCTGCGCACCCATATTGCCACCGTAATCTGGCCAATCCCCTGCGTACACATCAGTGCCTGACTGGCTCATAGCGGCCGGGGCCAGTGCAAGGATGCTTGCGCTCATTATGAATGACGAAATTAATCGATTCTTTTTTATCATTTTGGACTCTCCAGATTTTAATTCTCTAATTCTGAGCTCCCCTCTCGGAGCTGTCTGGCCAACATGGCTATAACTAGCTAAAACCTGAATAATGAGGATTAGCCGCCAAAAATTGCACAGGGATAGAAGGATAAGCAATCTAATGCCTACAAGCAAGTCTTTAGCTTTTGA
>JBLHTH010000105.1:0-11825 GCA_047627195.1 Pseudohongiellaceae bacterium
CAGCTACCGGGCTAATAAACGAAGCCCGCTCTTCGCCAAAACTTAATCGATGCCAATCACCCCAAAAGAATGGATGTACTGAATAGTAGGACGCTATAACGCCCAACTCTTTGAATCTAAGCAAGTGATCTGGGCGCATCAGCTGAGAATGGATCACCACCGAGCGGTGATCAATGTCCTCACCTAGGTTAAGTCCGCCTTCCACCCCGTCCAACATTAAATCGATGGCTGCATCACCGTTTGCATGGGCCAAGACGGGCACACCGCGCGCGATTAAATCTGGCATTCGCTGGATATACAGCTCGGGGGCATAGCTGGGGTATGCAACATAGTCGGGCTGCGTGCCAGATGGCCCTTGAGTATAAGGCTCAGTTAGCCATGCAGTGCGACCCTGAGGAGATCCGTCTAAGGTGAATTTCACTCCCCCTAATCGAATTCCTCCCTCATAGTCCGTCGGAGCAACAGCAGCAAGCTGGTCGTCACTCATTACATTGGCCCACAGGTAAGCAACAATGTCTTGGGGGAAAGGGTCGGCCTTAGCCTCTTCTATTAATTGATTGAGATAGTCCTGGCCGATGTTACTGTCTTGAATCGTTGTGATTCCATAGCTGGCGTAAACCTTTAGCGCCTGGCGCCTAAGCAACCTGCGTTGCTCGTCATTTAAATCCGAGCTTTGGCTAGGGAAAAGCCTCATTGCCGTTTCCTCCATTACTCCATCCGGGTCACCACTGCCATCGAGACGCCGGATCACTCCGCCTTCCGGATTCTCGGTTAGCGCGGACACATTGGCATTGGACAACGCTAATGAATTCGCTGCTAGTAAGTGACCAGATACATGTCTGATAACGATAGGATGTTGCGTCGAAGCACGATCCAGATCTTCTCTGGTTGGATGACGTGATTCTGTTAGCAGTGAATCGTCATAACCCATTCCATGAATTATCTCGCCAGCAGGAATTTGCCGAACCTCTATCCAGCTTCTTATTTCACTTACAATGTCATCAATGGAGTTTATGTTACCCACCGGCGGGGAAGATAAATCCAATGCATCGAGCCGACTAGCAAACGCGGAAAAGTGGCCATGAGCATCGATAAAGCCGGGCAATAAAGCTTGCTCTCCAAGCTCAACAACTCGAGTCTGCGTGCCTTTAAATGCCATAGCATCCTCGGCTGACCCGACGAAACTAATTCGATCTCCTTTGACTGCAACCCCAGTTACATCAGACTCATCCATGGTAATAATATTTTGACCTACAAAAATAATATCCACCGAATCGATAGCAGGTGTGGGCGCCGTGGCTTGATCAGGGCTCGGGGCACAACTAATTAATGCCACGCAAAAAAATAGCGATATAGTTTTCAAAGTTCGTCACCGATTAGTATTGTTGAGTGTTATTAATTATCACAGCATAATTCTAACAAAAGGAGCTTTCTTTCTCTGCTGGCCTAGTGTGGAGCGCATCCAAAAACCGAGGCACCCGATTATTTATACCCTTCCTGCCACTAAATCTAAACGCCAGTCTTGCTGGAGCATCATTAGCAACTCATCCATCGACTGAAATCTAGCGCTAGGGTCTTTTTGTAAACATTTCATGGCAACGGCCTCCAATACTGCTGGCACCCGCTGGCTGCATCTGGCCGAGGGGATTTCGGGTGTATCGTTTAAGACACTTGAGATCACTTCGTGCATTTTTTCACCAACCGCTGGAGGCTGCCCGCACAATATTTCATAAAGAATTGCGCCGAAACTAAAAATGTCGGTTCTAAAATCAATTGCCGGATCGAGGTTTATCTGCTCCGGAGACATGTAATGAGCCGTGCCTTGGGCCTTGCCTTGGCCGGTCAGGCTGATATCTTCAATAACACTGGGTTCCGGCTCTTCTTCATCCACCGCAGTGCCGTCAGGGTGCCATACCTTAGCTAAACCCCAGTCAAGTAATAGTACCTCACCGTAAGGTCCGGCCAATATATTTTCAGGTTTCACATCGCGATGAGCGACGCCATGGGTATGGGCGTATTCCAGTGCGTAACCAACTTGCAATATCAATTCCATGAGCTGTGTTAAATCATAGCGGTCACGGTAATCCAGGATTTCACGCAAGGTGTATCCGTGCACTAGTTTCATTGTAAAATATGGAAAACCACGACCATCTCTGCCTAATTCATAGGTAGGAACGGTGTTAGGGTGCTGGAGCATTGCCGATACACGGGCTTCCCGAATTAAGCGCAGCCGCTCAACCTTGTCGTTAGCAAATTCAGGTCTAAGGGTTTTGTAGCAAACAAAGCGAGAAAGATGCAGATCCTTGCAAGATTTAATCAGCGATTTACCGCCTTTGGCGATAGTACTGAAAAAAGCATAGCGTGTTCGAGGGTCTATTTTCTCAGGCAGCGCTTTGTCTGTTTCTTCCAAAAAAACTGATTCATAGCTTTTTGGTGGCTGTGGGAAATTCAACATGGCAGTCCTAACTCATTGTATTCGCTAATTTTGACTCGCAGATCGATATAAAAACGAGGCGCGGGATAAGTATATGCTCTAGCTTAGTCTTGTAACATCTTCTCGAGCAAAATTCTCCTGACCCCGACAAGTAATTCTGGGGCTATAATACACAACTCGTAACTACGATTTGAGACTTGGATCATGACCCCTAGCGAAAATAAGCGAATCATCGAAACAAGCTTCCACGTGCGCTACGCGGAAACCGATGCTATGGGAGTCGTGCACCACGCCAACTATCTTGTTTATTTTGAAGAAGGCCGAAGCCAATACATGCGCGATATCGGCAGCGATTATGCACATATTGAAGCCGCCGGCTTTCAACTTCCTGTGACAGAAACCGGTATTCGCTATGTCAGTAGTCTGTGTTACGGGCAACTTGTCACTGTTAGAACTTGGCTCGAAGAGAATAGAAGCAGGAGAGTCACTTTCGCCTATGAAGTAATGAACAATGAAAGCGACAAAGTGCTGGTAAGCGGATTCACTCGTCACGTCTGGACCGATACCAGCGGCCGGGTAACACGTATGCCGCAGCAGTGGAAAAAGTTGTTCGAATCAGGCTCCCCTGCCTAAAACCAAAATCCAATGAAGAATAAGGTGTCACATTTAACAAAAAATATACTCGTCACCCTGTGTTCAGCATTTGCGCTCACAGGAAACGCTTATTCTCAAATCAGCTTTCCATCCGCAGACAGCGATGTTAGTTATTCTAGCGTGACGGCGCTTGAGTATCGCGCTGCCGATCAGGTATTGCACTATGGTGAAGACCCGTATCAATTTGGGCGCTTATGGTTGCCAGATCCTGCGAGCAAAAAGGAAAAGCTAATAATATTTATTCACGGGGGCTGTTGGCTAAATGAATTTGACATGGAACATACTTACGCTCTAGCAACCGCCTTAGCGCAGACAGGCTATGCGGTTTGGTCTTTGGAATACCGACGCACCGGCGACCTCGGTGGGGGATGGCCTGGCAGCTATAGCGATGTAAAAACCGGGATTCATTGGCTAAGCAATTTAAGTCTATTTGGTGCCGATACTGAAGACGTAGTGATTGTCGGCCATTCTGCTGGCGGACATTTGGCCTTACTTGCAGGCCGAGATTTTCCTGAAGTTAACGCCGTAGTTGGTTTAGCTGCAATTACCGACATTGTCAAATATGCAGACGGCAATAACGACTGCGAAACCGCCACTGCGCTGTTCATGGGATCTATTTTCGCACGAGCCAAGGAGCTTTATCACACGGCAAACCCTGCCAATCTTAATTTGCATAAGAAGACTTTGTTATTGCATGGCACTGCTGATTCTATCGTCAATATATCTCAGTCAGATCTACAGAATGCCGACATGCTAGGCATACAAGAAGCCGGTCACTTTGATTGGGTTCACCCGGGTACAGAAGCATTTCGACTCCTACAAGACAGCCTAGAGAAACTATTTTGAAACCAACTCTTATCGATGCCATCACTCAAGACAAGGCTGATGAAATTGCTCACCTCAAAAATCAATTTGAAATTCCTGCTGGCAAAATATACCTCGATGGTAACTCGCTAGGCCCAGTATCAATTTCAGCGAAACAAGCAGCTCTCGAGGTTGTTCAGCAGCAGTGGGGCAACGACCTCATCTCCAGCTGGAATAAACACTCATGGATTGACTTACCGATTAATACTGGTGAAAAGATTGCAAAACTAGTGGGTGCCGGACCGGGCCAACTTGTTTGCTGTGATTCTATTTCAGTCAATTTATTTAAAATCCTTCACTGCGCTTTACAGCTGAACCCTGAACGAAGGATTATCTTATCTCAACAGGACAACTTTCCCACCGATCTTTATGTCGCGGAGGGATTGCAGCGAATTATGGGTGTCGAGCATTGCCAGCTTCTCACCATCTCAGACACGGACATCGAAAATCAGCTAACAAAGCAAGTTGCCGTTCTCTTACTTACTCATGTCAATTTTAGAAGCGGCAAAACCCACGATATTGAAAAAATAACAAGAGCTGCACATGCTAAAGGTATCATCGTAATATGGGACCTTGCACATAGCGTTGGTGTGCTACCGCTGGATCTTGATGAATGGCAAGTGGATTTCGCTGTTGGCTGTGGCTACAAATATCTCAATGGCGGACCCGGAGCTCCTGCTTTTATCTATGCCGCAGATCGCCACCAGAGCTCTTTCCAACAGCCCTTACAAGGCTGGATGGGACATATGGCGCCTTTTGATTTTTCAAAAGATTATTCCCCTAGCCGAGGAATGACACAATTTCTAAGTGGCACACCGCCGGTTATATCGATGAGCGTGCTTAATTCTGCGTTAGATATATTTGACCATGTCAGCGTCGGTCAAATAAGGGCTAAGGCTATCGCCCTAATGAACTTTTTCAATGAATTAAAGCAGGCATCACCAGAGCTCGATGAGCTTGAGTTAATCTCACCTGAAAGTCTCAATGAACGAGGCAGTCAGCTTGCTTACTCACATCCTGACGCTTACAGCATCTGTCAGAACTTGATCGCCCAGAATGTAATTGCCGACTTTAGGAGGCCAGATGTGCTGCGGCTAGGATTCTCTCCACTTTTTTTGAGCTTCCAAGATATCTACACCAGCGTTACTGAACTTAATTCAATAATGAAGTCGAAAAGCTACCGTGCGCAGCAGTTTACTGCTAACCAAAAAGTCACATAGTCGAATGCTTTTGACCTAATATTGTTGATAAATTAAAAATATAGACGATCAGAAAATAGATATCTCCTGTACTGATGTGCCGGTAACGGCTACTATTCGATCATATTAAGCTCCTGCCGAGATAAGTTGCTGATTTTATGAAAAAAGTTGTCGACAAAGTAAAATTCCTTGCGGTTAAGTCTCTCACCAGACTAGTCCTCGCGGCACTTGAAAATGCTGATATGCAAATTCACGCTCAAGCGATGAAATTTACCAAAACCGCGCTGCCGCCGCTGCGCGAGGAAGCTCACCCTATTGCTGAGCGCTTTCTCAAAAACTTGAACGGCCATTTCGACACCCTGACAACAATGGTTCCGAACGAGGATCCGGTAGAAAATTACGATGATTTGTCTCTGGTAGATAACGACTATCTGGAAGCGATAATTGCCATGGAAGGCATGGTAAATCATGCTCGCAACAGCGATATTCAGCAATACATCAGTTTCAGTACTCGTCTGGACTCATTGTTTGAAAACGTGCACATCGATGAAACTAATAACCCTCTTGACCCTGAGCAGATCGGCAATAGCTTTAACCAAGCGATCAGGCCGCTTGGCTTAAAGGCGCACTACTTACTGACAATTTACCGAGAGTTCAACAAAGCTGTTTTTCACAATTTGGAAGATGTCTTGATCGAGGCCAATGACGTTCTAATCAAACTTGATGTGTTGCCCGACCTTGATATTAAGGCTCGAAACCGAGAACTACAAAGAGCTAAACGCGCAGCCAACCGCCCCACCACAGATGCCCAGACGCGAGCCTTTTCCGATGACGACATTGCAAATAAGGCTGCCAATCAGGCACCAGTAGATAACCAAGCCATGTTTGCAATGATGCAGACACTTGTCCAAGGCCTAGTAAACAGCACATCCAACGCTGCGCTTCCTGTCTTTGCAGCCACAGCAATTGCAGCCAGCGATAGCGACCCGGCCGGTTTAGCAACTCGGCAAAAAGCGCTGGAAGATCAGCAAAGCACACTAATCGCCATGTTGAACCGCGTGCAAAATACATTGCTCAATGAAAATGCGACTATCAATGGTGCTGCGATAAGCAGCAGCAGCGTGGCAGACTCTGTAAAACAGACATTGGAAAAAGTCACGGAGTCCGGCGAAATAGCCGCTATCGACCCCCAGTCATCCGATGTGATCAATTTAGTGACACTGCTGTTCGAGGCAATTTGGAAAGATGACTCCTTGCCAGTGGTGATGAAAGAGCTAATCGGACGCACCCAAATATCGATAATAAAAATCGCTCTCTCAGATACAACATTTTTCGGCGACGAACAGCACGCCGGCAGAGTCATCCTTAACGAATTTGCGATGGCAGGAATCGCCTGGACTGAACCTGAATTATTAGCTTCGGATCCGGTTTATATGAAGGTAAAGGAGCTGGTAGATAAAATTCTTGCCCAGCCTCATCTAGATACCCAATTTTTGCAAAACTGCATAAATGAGCTTCGCGCTTTCAAAACCGAATTCACCGGCCAGGATGCCAATCTGGAACAAAGCCTGCGAGAAACCAGTGATCATTCTGAGCGCCTTGATGATGTTCACACGTTTGTAACCCAAAAAATTGATGAGCGTGTCCTCGAGTCTAGTTTGGACCCCTCGATTAGAAAAGTTCTCGACACCTTCATGCACGAATTCTTAGTTAAACTTGTACTTAAAGAAGGGCCCGGTGGAAGCTCATGGAAACCAGTTATGAGCACTATCGACGTCCTTGTTTGGACTGTCAAAGCCGAAAAACAAGCAGGCGACAAAGAACGTTTTGAAAAGATCAATCCAAGACTACTCGATAATCTTGGCAAAGCCTTAGAAATAGGCGGGGCGTCTAAATCCAAACTTACCAAGATTATGCGCCAGTTAAAGCAGGTACAAGATTTTAGTTTTCACACGGCTGAATTAGCTACCGCCAAGCAAGATGCCACGCTGGCAAAAGCGAATCCCTCAACTGCAGCAACGGCTTCTCAATCTGTGAAGCGCGAGCCTCCTCCGTTACCGCGCAACGACCCACACCTTAGGCAGATCGATAAACTTCCCATCGGCGTGTGGTTAGAATTTAAAGGAGTTGCCGGCACCCCGGTTAGATGCACACTCGCCGCAAAGATCGACAGCATTGACAAAATGTTTTTTGTCAATCGACAAGGTGTAAGGGTCGTTGAGTTAACTAGAATGCGACTAGCTCGCGAACTCAAGGCAGGATCTGTCAAAATTGTGAGTGAAGGTTCACTGGTCGATAGAGCAATGGAATCAGTAATCAGCACATTGAAAGAAGCGGGCAAAATACCAAGCGCGGCGCCAAAGCACGACTAAAACACGCGACACACAAAATCTGTCTATTTTTTACAGCTAAGCTGACTAACCATTTGCTGGTCATCTATTAAGCGGCTACTTCTTAGCTGGCGTAAGGAAAAAAGACGTCTTATAAACTCTCTATAATACTGCAATTATTTCACTGAAATTTTGATTAATTGGATAGCGACCAGCCGTCCACCCGAGCCTGACTATCACTAGATTTTTTGACGGCACGATCATCATGTTCTGTTGCCGATTGCCTTGGGCGGCATAAGCATCATTAGGAATGTCTGGCCAGCGCAGGTCTTCATTGCCCCTGTTAAGCCACCATTGGTAGCCATATGCTTTTTCATTTTTCGTAGTATTAGGTGCCGTCGCCCGATCGATCCAGTCTTGAGTGACTATTTCTCGGCCGTTAATAGCACCGCCATTCACCATAAGCTGACCTAGCCTCGCCCAATCCCTTGCTGAAGCGTAAAGATAGGAACTCCCAAAAAAGGCTCCACTAGCGTCCACTTCAAACACGGCATTTTGAAACCCTAAAGGCCCCGCAATGTTAGTTTTATAATCGTCGTAGCTTTGCTGCGGACCACCTAAGACATCAAGATAAATTCTGCTTAGAACATTGGCGGTCCCAGAGCTGTAGTTAAATCGGGCACCTGGCTCATGTGCCAGTGGGCGGGCAATAGTAAAATCTGACGCTGAAGGGCTAGTGAATAGCATCGTAGTTGCATCGTCACCAGGATTGTATTGTTCTGAAAAGTCGAGACCATCGGACATGGTGAGTAGGTCGGTTATTTTTATTTCAGAACGATCGTCTTCTAACCACTCGGAAAACTCCGGGCTAGCATCTAAATTTAACAACCCCCGTAGCTCTAAATTTCCCAACATTACTGAGGTTAGGCTTTTCGCCATGGACCAGCCGAGCAAAGGCGTAGCCGAATCAGCTCCTTGGGCGTATGCCTCTCCCAGAATAGCGCCGTTATGAACTACTAACAATGCTCGTGTATTTAGACCTGCTACATTATCCCTGATGACCTGAGATTCTAGCAGTGCTTGCATGCCAGGTTGCAAACCGGCTACTTTATTACCAAGTGGCCAGGACTCATTGCTAATAAAGGACGATTGAGTTTTTAATTCTTGACGCTGTGTGTAGCCAGAATAGTCGACCGAGCAGCCCAAGCCCGAAATATAACTAGCAGTTTTAGTGCTAATACCAAGAAATGAAGTTTTGACTACTTTAGAATCTTCATCGGTACTAACGTCAAGAAAATCTAAAAGCGGTGAATACTGAACCAGGTCGTCAAATGACTGCTCTGCTGAAAATCCACTCACAAACTGCGAACTACAAAGCAGCTTGGATCCGATTCCTGTTGCAACCCCCGGAGCGCTTAAAATAAAAGCCGGAGGAAACCCTGCGATAGACGCGGCTACCGTTAGCAAAATGAGAAAACCAGCAAGGCCAAAGGTAATTTTTCTAATCATGATCAACTAGTCCGATTTAATACTGAGCGTTGAAGGTTAGGAATTGAGACTAGGAATTGAGGTTAGCAGCCGCTGACTTCTTCCGTTTCAACATCCTAAAAAAAAGACAAAATTAAAGTCCTACTCCTGGGCAAAGCTAGTGCTCACGTTTCCATTTTCCACCGCAAAGGAATAAAAACAAACCCAAAGCGCCTGCCCCCGAAGCTAACCAGTAAGGAAGGCTGTATAAATCCCCATTTATCGTGTACGCAAACCCTAACATCGCAGGCCCTATTGCCGTTCCCCACGACGACAGTAAATTACAAATAGAAAAAATCTTAGCATAGTCTTTTAAGCCGAAGGCATCGGCAATTAATAACGGCTGGAGCATCAGTAAATTGCCTACGCTAGCACCAAATAAAGCCAACCCCAAATACAAGGAGTACTCGCTGAAACCAAGAGCTAATATGCCCAAAGATAAAGCTTGCACTGCCATCATGGTGATCGCAAATAAGCGGATCGGTATCTGGCCTACTAGCCAGCCGCCTAAGAAACGTCCAACGATGCTCGCCACTGGTATAATGGCAACAGCAAAGGCAGTCTCCGCGTCAGTCAATTGCTCCTTTACCAAACCATACTGATGGGATATTCCACCCACCTGCGCCATCATCAAAAAAACATAGGCGCAGGCAATGCCCCAAAAAAAACGTCCTTGCCTAGCGCTCTTAAATGAAACACCGTCATCCTTACTTGCATTTAAGGACGTTTTGCTAACATCAGCATTGGATAAGTCCTCAGCGGGCCCACCGTCAACGCGCAAACCCATCGATGCGGGGCTGGGGCGTAGGAAAATAAGAGCTGCCGGAACAACGCCAACAACATAAATTAATCCTAGCAGTGGAGCGGCTAAATCAAACCCGAGAGAACTAACCAGTAAAACACTGATGGGGGTAATTACGACGCCGCCTAGAGACAGTCCGGTGGAGGCTACAGACAAGGCTACTGCGCGCCTCTTTTGAAACCAGCGAGTCACCAGAGTGGTCGCGGGAATTAGGCCTGAGCCTGCAAAGCCAACACCAAACAGCGCATAGGTACAATAAAGTTGCCAAACAGACACGATTCGAGGAAAAAGACAGAGAGCAAGACCCGCAATGATGGCACCCAAACAGATCGGCAGTCTCGGGTCATAATCCTGAATAAGTTTTGCAACCATGAGGCCTGCAAATCCGCCGCTCAAGAAAAAAATTGAAACCGCATAGGAAGCTGTACGAATATCAAATGCCGGGTTGGTAGCTAGGGCATTTAGATAGATGGAGTGATTATAGAAGCTTAGGCCACTGGTGAATGTCAAAATCCCAAGGAGCGCAAAGGCAACCTTCCATCCGTAATAGAGCTCCTCGCCTTTAGCTGCTGGCATTCCGTAAAACTCCAGATCGATTATAAATAGTTACAAAAAAATAGTGTCACGATCAATATAGGGGATGACTAGCCCGCCAGCGAAGTAAATAGACTGGTGCTAAACTAAGCAGGCGACGCATTAGCTTAGCAGACATGTCTTTTTTTTGCTCGCAGTTTGGCTGTCTTCAGTGGTGGAAGGAGAATCAATTCGTCACCCTCGAAAACGTGCCTACTACTGTCTCAGCAGGATTGACCCTACTGACTAATTACGTGAAATGAAAAATAGCCGGCAAACATTTCTTCCCAGCTTTCCAGCCCAAAACTTATGGCTCGGTCTGGATCGGGGTTGGTCGGATTAGACACAGAATTATCTAATGCTCCTTGCACAATGACTCGGCTGCCCACCGCGATTTTTAATGGCTCATCCAAAATATAATGGGGTTGCCAGCCATAATTATAAGCAGGAACGCTGAAGATCTCTGTTTGTTCGCCCGCTGCAGTTTCAACTATAAATTTCATTTTCTTACCGCGATAGTTCATCCGTGCGCGCACTCCAGTAATCATTGCCGGCTGGCTGAAAACGTAGCTGGCCTGCAGTGGGAAATTTGGCGTGTTCGCTGGTAATTCAAAGCGGGTAGCTACCGCCTGCACCAATTTTTCTTGCAGACCCGCCTCATCGCTAAAATACAAACCAAGCTGAGTCGCATCGATTGTTGCCTGGCCATTGGTCACATAATGTAACTGCATCGCTAGACGATGGCCCTTAGGGATAAAGACTCCAGTTCCTTTGGTGAAAACGCTGACATTATCAGTGCCGGGGGAATAGCCTTCGACAAAGCGGCGAGTAGCAATAAGCTCATCACGCTCGTCTCCCCAGAAATCCTCATTCGGCGCGGTGACAAAAGTCATGAGGTGATGCAACACTGAAGCATCACCAGCGCGATATTGAACAGCACTAATCCATTTGTCTTCAGTAAAAGAAAGGTCGATAAAAGCATAGCGATAATCCAAAATACCGGTCGCGGGCACGTCTTGTTCAGGCGCTGTGGCTATAAAATCCGGCTCGCCGAGGACCCAACCGGAATCTTGCTCGGCAATCGCTTCTAATGGATCGTCGACAAACTCCCCTCGAGGCGCCCCCGCATCGATCCAATGAATTAACGTTTGCAGTTCCTGCTTAGATAAATAACGGGCGTCTTCAGAATGACCAACATAAGGATCCACCTGAGTAGGTGGCATACGCTTGTTAAGTAAAACTTCCCTTACCATCGGCGACCAGCCCATCATCATGATGTGGCTATCCATGGCAAAAGGGCCTACGCCGCCCTGACGATGACAGCCAACACAGTTTTTCTGAATTATTGGAGCGACTTCAGTAGCATAGTCGGGTGGGCTTATTCTGTGCTTTTCTGCCGCTGCATAGCTAACCCGGCAGCCCGCACTGATGGTATTTAGAGT
>JBLHTH010000106.1:0-11824 GCA_047627195.1 Pseudohongiellaceae bacterium
CGACACTGATAGTTGATGAAATTCACGCGCTGTTGGGTGACAAACGAGGCGCTCATCTTTCCTTATCTATCGAGCGATTGCAGCGATTGATCCTGAAAAACTCAGGCCAGCATCTGCAGCGTATTGGCTTGTCGGCAACACAAAAACCTATCGAGATGGTAGCTAAGTATCTAGTGGGTAATGGCAACAGTAAAGGCGCCGACATTGACTGCGTTATCGTCGATTCTGGATTCACAAGGAATATAGAGGTGAGCGTGGAAGTGCCAGGCTCGCCGCTTACTGCCTTGATGAGCAATGAAGCTTGGGAGGAGCTATACGAAAGGCTGGTCACTTTAGTAGAGAGTCATGTCACTACCTTGGTCTTTGTTAACACAAGACGATTGTCAGAGCGGCTCGCGCTTGCACTTTCTGAAAGGCTTGGTGACGATGCTGTTTGCTCCCACCATGGCAGTATGAGCAAAGACCGTCGGCATGCCGCGGAGCAAAAACTGAAGGCCGGCGATCTTAAAGTATTAGTCGCAACTGCCTCCACGGAATTAGGTATTGATATTGGCTCTGTAGATCTGGTGGTCCAATTCTCATCTCTACAAGAGTATTGCGACATTTTTACAAAGGGTTGGCAGAAGTGGTCACTCAATTCATGGCACGCCCAAAGGAATTCTATTTCCTCTAATTCGAGATGATTTAGTTGAAGCCACAGCGCTATTTCATTCACTTAAAGTGGGTGAGCTAGACAAAATAGTGATGCCAGAAAAACCCTTGGACATTCTGTCACAGCAAATTGTGGCAGAGCTTTCTAGCCCGCCCATGTTGAGCGAGGAAGCAGACGAGGGCTGGGATTTAGATGAGCTGTACGCGCTTTTTGCGAATGCTTATCCCTCCCGAGAATTGACGCGTAAAGAATTTGATATATTGATGTCCATGTTGGCGCAGGGTTATACGACAAGACGAGGTCGGCGTGGAACTCATGTACATTTGGACAGACTAAATAATAGAGTTCGTGCGCATCGTGGCTCGAATCTAATCGCATTAACTAATGGTGGCGCAATTCCTGACATGTTCGATTATCAGGTAGTGTTGGACCCAGAAGACACAGTAGTAGGCACGTTAAATGAAGATTTTGCGCTAGAAGCCTTGCCCGGGGATGTGTTCACATTAGGCACTCACAGTTGGCAATTGTTGCGGGTTGATGGTCTGAAAGTTAGAGTTCGAGATGCTCAAGGTATGCAGCCAACCATTCCATTTTGGTTTGGTGAAGGACAAGGCAGAACTAGAGAGCTTTCAGAATCTGTGTCTCGACTGAAAAAGGAAATTTCAAATCTATTAATCAACGACTCGGCTATTGCGGCGGTGCAGTGGCTGGTCGACACTGTGGGTTTACCAAGATCAGCCGCCACACAGCTCACTGAATATTTACAGACTGGTATGAATGCTCTCGGAATTATGCCAACTCGGGACACCATAGTCATGGGACGATTCTTTGATGAGGCTGGCGATATGCATATTGTCATTCATTCCCCGTTTGGCAGCCGATTAAATCGTGGCTGGGGATTAGCGCTGCGTAAAAGATTTTGTAAGTCGTTTAACTTCGAGCTGCAAGCGGCGGCTAACGAGGTCAGCATCGTAATTTCATAAGGATCGGTGCACAGCTTTCCACTCGATGAGGTCTATCGATATCTGCAGTCGGCGACAGTTAAAGATGTATTGATACAGGCATTACTCGATGCGCCTATGTTTGAAGTGCGCTGGCGTTGAAATGCAACTCGCTCTCTTGCAATTCAGCGAAATCGCGGTGGTAAACGTGTGCCACCACAGTTCCAGCGAATGGATGCAGAAGATTTAATAGCACACGTTTTCCCAGATCAAATAGCTTGTCAAGAAAATCTTACTGGTCCCCGCGGTGTTTCCGATCATCCGCTGGTTAATCAAACGATTGATGATTGTCTGACCGAGGCAATGGATATTGATGAGTTAATCGAGCTCATCGAGAAAATAGAAAAAGGCGAACTTACCTTAGTCGCTAAAGACCTAAGAGAGCCATCGCCGTTTGCTCAGGAAATTATCAACGCAAGACCCTATGCCTTTTTGGATGACGCTCCTTTTGAAGAACGTCGAACAAATGCTATAAGAAATAGAAGCTGGTCTGATCCCAGTGACAGCGCGGACTATAGCTTGTTAGACGCTGTCGCGATCGAGCGCGTGCTTGAGGAAGCTTGGCCCTACGTCAATAGCAGTGATGAGTTGCACGATGCAATTTTCAGTTTAGCGTATATGACTGAACAGGAGTTCGACGACAAAAAATATTCTGGTTTGGTTCAGCCCCTACTAGATAGCGGTCGGATTGTGTCTGCGCAGCTTAGCCATAATAAATCGCCAATTTGGATTGCCACTGAGTTGGTGCCGCGAATGGCCGCGCTATTTCCAATGGTTTTAAAAGACATTGAATTACCGGAATTTCTGGTCCAGCAGAAGTGGGAATCAGAGGAGGCTCTTAGAGAGATCGTCCGAGGCCGCTTAGAAGGTCTCGGACCTATAGTCGCCAATGATATTGCTGGCGAGCTTGGAGTAAAAATAGGGGCGATTAATGCTGCGTTACTAGCACTTGAAGTCGAAGGTTTCGTTTTCCAAGGCCAATTTACCCCGCGTTCACAGCCAATAGAAACCATTATGCCGGCGCAGCTAGAGTGGTGTGAGCGCCGGCTATTGCAACGAATTCATCGCTACACAATTGATGCCCATCGCAAAAGCATTAAACCGGTTTCTCTCGAGGTCTATACAGAATTTCTATTTGATCGGCACCAACTGATCTCGCACCAACCTGATGACGTTTTACAATTACCCGCTATGGATGGTCAAACACAATTGCAAAATACGCTTGGGCTTTTGGATGGCATCGCCGCGCCTGCGGCAGCGTGGCCTGGGGTCGCTATTCTTTGCCTGGCGCATCGAAAAGAAAGCTACAGCAAAACCTAAACCGTAAACGCAGTGCCGGTCCCATAAAAAGCACGCCAATAAGTCTGGTTTCCCGACCAAATATCGATATATGGCAGGCGCTGGAAAATGCACAGGCTGGAGGATCTTCTGAAAATAGCTACAGTGCGTTAGCCGCAAAAATTGAAATAGACTTAGAGAAACATGGCGCAAGTTTTTTTGATCAAGTTCAAATTCGCTCTGGACTACTAAAAACCCAACTCGAAGAAGGCTTGGCGGAACTAGTTAATGCTGGGCGTATAACCAACGATAATTTTACTGGACTACGTGCTCTACTTACGCCCAACAGTAAGAAGCCAAGTACACATCGGCGGCGCCATCGAGGAGCTATGTTCAGTGTAGAAGACGCTGGTCGTTGGAGCCTATTAAAAACGTTTAGTTTCCCTGAGACAAAAAAACCAAGCAGGCATTGGGATGTTTAAGATGACGAGCAATTGGAAAGGCTCGTATGCATTTACTTGCAACGCTGGAGAGTGTTGTTTCGCTCACTACTAGAACGAGAATCATACGCTCCGCCATGGCGAGTACTTTTAACGATACTGCGTAAAATGGAACTACGTGGTGCAATTCGTGGAGGTAGATTTGTTGCGGGAGTTGGGGGAGAGCAATTTGCCTATTCAGAAATAGTCGATGCGCTAAGAAAAGCCAATAAAGATAAGAAGAACAGCTCTGTAGAGAAATACTATTGCCTTTCGGCCACGGACCCATTGAACTTACTCAATTTATTGTTGCCAAATCGGAAGCTGTCACGATTGTTAAATAACCGAGTGCTCTATCAAGGTGGAGTACCACTAGCGATCATTGACACAGGTGACGTTCACTTTCTCCGTGATGTCCCTGACGATCAAAAGTGGGCATTCCAGCAGATGCTTGTGAAGTGAAAATGCCCTGTCAAACTGAAAAGTTACTTAGGGCAATGAGCAGGCCTATTTTAATAAACTGCTTCATGCTGAACAGTTTGGTGTTCTTTCTAAGAAAAAAATGGCCGCGAAGCAGTTACATTCGCTAATTAGCAGGCAAAAAAAACCCCGCTACTACTTCCGTAATAGCAGGATCTCCTACTTTTATGGGAGCCTTGAAGCTAAGCTAGTTAAACTTCAGATAAAATCTGAAGCCACAAGTTAGTTCACTCCAACTACCCTCACAGCAAATACAAAATGTAAAAACTAAAGTGAGTAGTTGGAGGCTCCCTTAATAGATTGGCTATTGATGGGATCACCTCCTTTTTAAAACTCAGGGTGACATGGAATGCTTGTAGGCTCCCCCTGTAAAGAACCGCTAGCAAAAGACTTAAGGTTTTATATAACAGATAGTACTAAGTGTAAAGGGGCTAATTCGATAACCTTAGTGCAAGGCTCATCACACAAATTTCTTGAGAGCTTAGTATTCTTAAATTCGAGTTATGGATATTTTGCTTCATATAAACGAATCGATTGCCTAGAGCTTTGCTTTAATTTTAATAGGCTACACTTTAGTAAATAGTTGAGTTTCTTGTTGGTAAGAAAATGATTGAGAGAAGGCGACATAGGCGGGTTGAAGTTGACTACTGGGCAAGCCTTAAACATCCCTTGTTAGGATCGGTGACCGCTGATATCCAAGAAATTTCATCGAGTGGATTTTCTTTAACGCTGGACGAGGAAATGAATTTCTATGTGTTAATGGAGCTGGATGTCCAAATTCACGGTGAGGGCTGGGACAGTTCAATGCTACCTCTGCCCGTGCAAGTTGTGCGCGTACAGGAGAGAGAAATTGCATTAAGATTTCTGGATAACTCCGAAGATTTTTGGATGCCCCCTATTGATGAAGAATACTTACTACCGTTTACCGATTCTATTCTTTATGATGACTCTGATGATTTTGACTTTCGACTGTAAAAAGAGAAAAGAAAGGTGTCTAGCCCTAATCACGATTAGTCGATGAAAATAGATCAAGTTTGAAGAGGAATATCAGCTATGAAAGGTAGCCTCTTAGAGTGAAAAGAAATAATAAATTGAAATGAATAGAACAACGGCAATTAAAATCCAGTACGCAATAAATTGAAATGGCCTATCTTTAAAGCTCTCTAATAAGGTTTTTACCTTAGCTTCTTCACCTATATCAATGCTTTTAATACTTAGACGCTGCTTTTGATACTCATCGATAAGCGTGCGAGCCTCATTGAACCTAGCGGGGTCTTTTATCCACAGTGCCGGCATTGAAATCCCCCAATTACCACCAAAGGTTTCAAAGTAGTCAATATTTTGTGAGTCGAGTAATTCGCGGACTTCATCCGCTTCATCCACTGGTACGTCACGCATTCTGAAAATTAATTTAGACATGGCTCGTGTATAAGTTCATAGGTAGATGCATAAAATACAGATAGCTCAGGCATAGAGGTTCAATGTAAATCTGTGGCTTGGAGGTATATCAGCAACATGCTACCTTTATCTTAAATCAGAGTAAAACACGGTAATGCGTCACAGCAGCAAGTAACCGTAATAAATAGTACAGGAATTTCAATGAGATCAATACTTCAGCCTATCTATTGGATCCGCTCAGGATGTCTAGTTTATGTTGCTATGCTCGCCAGCATAGCGGGCGCTGACAGTTCAGTTTGGCAGATACAATCGGAAGACCACACGATTTATATAGGCGGCACTGTGCACTTGCTAAGGGCGACCGATTATCCATTGCCAGAAGAATATGCACAGGCCTATGCCGCTTCGTCCAATATCATATTTGAAACAGACCTGAACTCAATGAATGATCTCGCGGTCCAGGCCAAGCTAATGCAAAGGCTTAGTTACGGTGACGACGAGTCATTGAAAACAGTGCTCAGCGATGAGGCTTACTCAGCATTGGAAGCTTACGTGAGGAACATTAGTGTGCCATTGGTCATGCTGGAGAAATTCAAGCCAGGAATGGTTGTCAGTTTGTTGCAGGTTATGGAATTCCAGCGAATAGGTTTCACGCCTCAAGGTGTCGATGCGTACTTTAATACGTTGGCAATAGGTGATGGCAAGCCTCTTGGTCAATTGGAGACTATTGATGCTCAAATCGGGTTTCTTGCTTCTATGGGTGAAGGTAACGAGAGTGAGTTCATCCTAATGTCGTTAAAGGATCTGGAGGACACCGTAGATGTCATGGATGACATGATTGAAGCTTGGAGAACGGGTGATAACAATGCACTTTCAGAACTGTTTGTAGCGGATATGCTAGAACAAGCCCCTGAGATCTATGACTCTTTATTAAAACAAAGGAATTTGAACTGGCTGCCCCAGTTAGAGGGTATGCTGGAAAGTCCAGAAATTGAATTTGTGTTAGTCGGCGCAGCCCACCTAGTTGGCCCTGACGGCTTACTCGCGATATTGCAAGCTAAGGGGTTTCAAGTTTCAAGGTTATAGGTTGTAGGCAATCGGTTATAGATTACCGGTTGGAGGTTGTGGGTTTTCTGTAGCCATCTTCATCGTGTGATCAATCTTATGCAGCGGCAATTGCTGCGCGAGGGATGTGCAGGGAAAAGTTCAGTCGATTTAAGCGGGAGAACCCTTGATAAGAGGGCAATCAATAATTAAAGAGCAAAAAAAAGAGAGAATTCAAAGAATCTCTCTTTTTGTACCATCTCAGCTCTATGAGAATTAAGAACTGGTTTTGTGACTTAATACAATTTGTCTTGGGCCACTTGTTGATGTCTGCCCACTTACACCAGAGGGAATTTGTTGAACCTTCCCGCCGGTCTTCATAAATGCATCGATGTGTTCCGCTAAATCTTCACGGCTACTTACGACGGCTTCTTTTTTTGGTTTATTAGCCATAACAACCCATTCCCACTGCGTTAAAAGCCAGCCATCATACAGTAAATTGGCTATTTCATCTAATCAGGCTTTAGCAAGAGCCCTAATAGGAAGAGCTTAGGGCTATTTTCTTGCCTTCGAGCCAACTCTCTTGCGTGGGCGAGTATAGTAGTCCGAATAGTAGTCTACCGGCAATTCGCCAATCAGATCATCTAAAGATGCTTTATAAATCACCTTCATTTTTGCCAATAGTTCTAGATCTAGGTGGCAACCATAGTTGCGGATGGTTTCTATATCCTCAAGTTGTTTGCGCGAGACTCCCAGCAAACGAGCACCCTCGTTCATTGAGTATCCTGCATTCAATCGCAATTGGCGGACATTTTTTTTCACTGTAACAGTGATAGGAGAAAATTTTGAATATTGAGCTTGATTCATAGATTGATTGCTAACCTTTCAGTCGGTGTATCCTGATAAGAGATGCGCAGATTATGAAAGATTAAGCCTCCTGTCATATTGGTACATATTGATAATTGCTAATTGGTGGTCGGTACAATAACTAACCCCCAAATTGCCATAAACTTAAGATTACTACGCTAGCACAGCTACTTTTTAATGGTAATATTTACTTCTGGTTTACATTCAATTTGGTTTGATTTAAAGATTGTAGTCAACTGTAAGTCTAAATTTCAAAATAGAAACCGATTCTAAAGCGCATATTCAGGTATTTTGGGCCGTGCTTTGGGTTCACCTAAAATTATTATGGTCACAAAGAATAAATGGAGCTCAAAAAAATGTCGGAGTCTAACTTAACTAATGATCAGCAAAATGATGGTCCAATAAAAGTAGCCGCAAAAACGGTAGTGAGCTTTCATTACCGCATGAGCGAAGTGGATGCCGAGGGAAAAATAGGGAATTGGCTGGAAGACTCGTTTGAAGCGGAGCCTCTTTTCTATCTTCATGGTTTCGGAAATATTATCAGTGGCGTGGAAGCGGCACTAGAAGGCATGTCAGTAGGTGATAATACAGCTGTGACACTAGATCCGATTTCAGCCTATGGGCCCCGCAAAGAGAATGCAATTCAGCGGGTTCCGGTGAAGCATTTGCAGTTTGCCAAATCAACAAGAAAAATCCTCCCAGGGATGGTGGCTGGTGTCAAAACTGAAAAAGGCATGCGCAATGTTGTCATAGTCAAAGCTGGGAAATTTAGCGCTGACGTGGATTTTAATCACCCTCTATCTGGAAAAACCCTTCACTATGAGTTGGAGATCAACAGTGTGAGAGAGGCGACCGCAGAAGAAGTAGCGCATCGGCACGTACATGGCAATGGTGGTAATCACCACTAGTTATTAAGCAATCGATTCACTTTTTAGGTTTTTGCTGCGTCAAGAATCTCAGGAATGAGTTTCCTGCTTACAATGACCTCATAATAACTCTCTCCGGTATTGCGCTGAGGAAGAATTTCGTTATTGGCCCACGTGCCCACGTGGCCCTGTCTAATAATTAAATCCTTCTTTTGCCCTTTCAGGTCAGGGTATTTACCTACATAAAAAGTGTATTCCTCGTTCTTGAGTTTCATTTTTAGCGGTTTCATAGTGATTTCAGACTTTAGCTTTTCAAACGCCAAATCATCAATATTTATCCCATTTACATTGTATCTGGCATAGTACTGTCCTTTCTCACCTTCACTGGATTCTCCCTCTGCTATCTGAAGCACGTCAACATTAAATAGACTTTTTTTGATGGCCGCGCGTAACTTCCATGAGCATCCTGACATTCTATCAGCCAGGCCAATTGCGCTGGAGATCATGATGGGATGATCTTCGTCGTAAAGGAATAGCGGGGATTCATCTGAATAACAAATGCCGACACCGAGCTCCAATAGAGGCAAACCCATCTGATTTGAATAGCGATTATTAGCTCCCGTGATTAGCAGCATGTCCTTAGCATAGCCGCAAGCTCGTGCGACTGAAAACCATTGTTCTGGCTCATGTTCATGTTCTAGAAAGCTAAGAATTATTGCATCGCCTTCAATGAAAACCTTATTGGCACCATATGTGTTAAGAATCTTGTTGATTGGATTAAAGAATCGCATGCTGAAATAGGACGCAGGGTTGAGACCTTTTTTAAGTAACTCATCGGTGACTGTGGTGGAGCCCCGAACATCTGCTTTAAGAATCGTGTGATGACATATCTTGGCATCGGCTTGTTCTACCTCGGAATGAGTGGGTAGTTGATAAAGAGTTCCAGCCGACTTTGAGAGCCTAATTTCATCCTCATTTTTAAGAATGTTTATTCTATTAAATGCTCGATGAGCAAAACGGAATAATTTAAGATCACGTCGATATTTTCCAACTTGATGTAAGACTATTAAAGAAGTCTCTCGATTTGCCGTTTTAACTTGCTCAGCTATACCATCTCTATATTGTTCTAATGATTTTATCTGCTCTGAGTTAAGCTTATGGCTGCCACTTAGAGTTTCCTGTAATTTGGTAAGGGGTATTTTTCCGCTTAGGAAGTTGCAGAGCGTCTTTACTTTTAGATGCTCCAACAAGACCGGGGTCATTACCTTCTTTAGTACTTTAGAGGCGAGCAGCTGTGAAAGTAACTTGTCCTTCTTAAGCTCCTTGGTGAGGCTACTAACTAATTTATTGAGGGCGTTTACTTCCTTTCTAACCTTGCGCTGTCGAAAAAAACCATTTTCTTTGCGTTTTTTTGACACCCATTGCTCAGTGGTTTGTCCATCGAACAACATATCGATATTGTTAGCTGATTCAATCCAGAGAAACTTCTCCTCAATTTTTTGCTTTGTATCTTCGCAAGGGCCTGTGTAATTTTGAAGCTGAAATAAGCCGCCTAGCTCATCATGAATTTCAGTGCTGATAGGTTTGGCTTTTGTTTCTTTTATAGAAGGGATTGCAAGAGTGCTAACGTGGCGACTAATCAGGTCTACTAGTTTTTGATCGAGCTCTAGGAAACCAGTTTCTTCGCTGTTTATATCCCAAAGACCGTATTCGTTGAGCTGCAAAGTAATATTGCCAAGCGTTGCAGTCCACAGTAAGGGGTTCAAAATAAGGTTTATAAATATTTTGTGATCTGCGCCTAAAAACTGATCTCGAATGGCTCCTAATTCTTGTTCTTCAGCTCGTTCAATTTGCGTAAAAAGCGGTTTGTTGACGTTGTACAGAATAGCGTCGTAGTTTCGTTTCAGCCAAAATAGGCGTTGGTCGATTGCCAGTGCTTCGGAAGCTCCGCGGCTTTTTAGATCGGCCAGCCGAGCGCCTGCATCCTTAATCTCTGCGTCTAGCTGTGAACGGCTGAACTTGAGGACGTACTTAATAGCAGCTAGTTGAAGAAAGCTCACATGATCGACCGTGAGATCGGTTTTGACTCGGTGAATTAACACGGTCATCATATCCAAATAGCTGTTACGAAACTGTTTTAGCTGCTTTGAGTCATCCCAAGCTTTTGGCTTAGGTGTGGCTATTTGCGGGACCAATAATGCGGTAAGCTTTTTGACATTTGAACAATATTGGCGGCTTAGTTTGACGTCAATATGGTAATTATCAATGCCACGTGCCAACCCTTCGGTACTGAGCTTTATAGTAGATTCAGTATCCAACGACATCACTAGGCTTTCTTGTACAGGTGAATTCATCATATTAATCGGCTGAAGTATGACTCGAGTCTCAGTATTTCAAAAATGTTTGCAACGTACAGGCTTTAGTTGTGAAACTGTGAACTACTGCACAATGAAAAATCTATTTAAAATCAGACATTTGGCAGAAGCTCGCATAATCTACTAGGTTAGCGCGAGGGGTGTTATGAGAACACAAAATCTGGCATATCAATGCGCTTTTGAAATCCGATTCAGTAAAAAGTCTAGTTTTTCTATCATTCGTCGTTGCCGTCGGTGTAAGAATAACCTGAAAGCTAAACCGCAGGCATTCTTCCAGCCTGATAGCTCGTATTCGCCCTCTACAGCAATGATAGTATCGCCTGCGTTCCTTTGAAGTTGGATCGAAAACGCAAGACGCAGACCATTCATTCGGAGCAGCAAAACTACCTCTGTTTCGGGGTCCCAGCGCAAGATCTCTATGTCGCCGAGTCCAAACAAGCCAGCTACATCGACTCTTGAGCCTCTTGCTAGGGTGCTGGGTTCGCTTGCCGATACCCTATCGACTCCGATGACCCAAGCTGGCCAGCGGTCTGTCTCTATGAGCTTACCCCAAATAGCCATAAACCCATGAAGCGCCGGCCCAACTAGCCTAGGATCGGGTGTGGTGTGTTGAACCTTGATTCTGGCGGTCGGAAGCTTGTGGGTGTGCATAGTGGGTGGCGTTACAATTAACATTGAATCCAAGTATCAGTATAAACCTAAGTCTGGGCTTAAGTTTGGATTTAAGCTTGAATTTAGGACTCACTAAGGGCCGCTGGAATTTGATCAAGCTCCTACGCTTTGAGCAATCGTAAAGGATAGCGAGACTAGGGCAGTGCTTTCGCTTAACAAAGAGCTAGGATGAGGCTATCAGAAATAAGCGATTAGGCTTTTGAGTTAAGCGATCAAAATGCATATTCGTGTTGAGCTTGCACCGTCTATGGGCGAGGCCCATACTCAAGACTAATTGGTATTATGATGGTGGATAGAAATGAACGACAGTATGGTACCTGTGCTAATTGTGGCTATCGTTTTTTCATTCGTGAGTTTTAGCGTGTATCTAAAGTATAGGACCACACAGATGAAACTTGGCTTTGATAAGGGTTCAGAGGCTGTGCTCAACGAAAACGGAAAACTTAAAGCTAAAGTTGAAGAATTAGAAAAGCGAGTTCAAGTAGTCGAGGCAATCGTGACTGACGATAAAGCACGCCTTCACAATGAAATAAATTCATTGGCATAAGCACCTTTAAATGTGATTTTGAAGTGTTAGGTCTAGCTTGATTTACTAGGAATCAGCCATGGCGCGGTACACAATGAGGGCTTTTTGAGCTGCGTTACAAATTGGGTCGCCAAGTATCAAGAAATTCCAGTGGTCAAATAAAAACAATATTATGGGTAGGGGAAA
>JBLHTH010000107.1:0-11801 GCA_047627195.1 Pseudohongiellaceae bacterium
CCATTGCCAATAATGCAGCTTACGTGCTCACGTAAAATGCCAGAAGGCAGCAAATGCAATACCGTTTTCTCTCCATCGATGACCAAGGTATGGCCCGCGTTGTGGCCACCTTGGAATCTTGCGACTACCGACACTTGATCGGTAAGCAGGTCGACGATTTTGCCTTTTCCTTCATCACCCCATTGGGTTCCGAGCACGACAACGGATTTAGCCATTTCTTTTTCTCAAAGGTTAGTGTGTTGAATTAATAATATGAGCGGATTTTATTGTTCCAATGCCTGAATTTGCCATTGTTCATTAACTAGGACCAGCTTACGGTCACAGCCTAATTCTTGACGATCATCCTTTGTAGATGACTCATTAAGATCTACAATAACAATTTCACCTAATTCGCGCAGCTCAACAATTTTTTTCAGAAGAAGTTGGGCCGAACCAGTTGGTGCAAGTATGCCTGGCTTGCGCTGAATATTGATGCCAGTTAATTTAGCTAGAACCTTCAAATCAGTATCAAATCCGGACGCAGGTCTTGCCCGCCCAAATGCTTCTCCGATGTCATCATAACGCCCACCCTTAGCTACAGCCCTGCCGTAGCCTGGTGTGTAAGCGGCAAACACTATGCCCGTATGATACTCATAACCAAGAAGCTCACAGAGATCATAATTGAGCTTAATTCCTGGACTACGAAGCTTAACGGCTGTGGATATTTCAACAAGTTTCTCAAGTTCCTGCTTAACGCTTTCTGGCGCGGCTGTAAATAATTCCTGTGCCTCGGTTAGAACAGACTCGTCGCCACTGAGCAACGTTAGTCGGCGCAGCATATCGCACAGTTTTTTATCATCAACATTGGCAAATAGAATTTGATCAATTTCATCAAAGGCCTTGTGCTGAACAGCTTGAAAAAGCTCTCTCTCAATCTTTGAGCTAAGACTTGCCTCTTTGACAAGCGTTCTAAATATTCCAACATGGCCGAGGACTACATAAATATCATCAATGCCTGCGACTTTTAGCGTATCGCTCATCAAACTAATCAGTTCAATATCACAATCAACACCGGCATACCCAAATAGCTCCGCGCCAGCCCTGATTGGAACTCTCGAAGTCATAATTCCGCGAGGTTTCGTGTGGAGGACACTATCGGCATAGCAAAGCCGCACAGGGCCTTGTCGATTCATACTGTGAGCATCTATCCTAGCGACCTGAGGAGTCATATCCGCTCTAATGCCCATCATTTTGCCGCTAAGCTGATCTGTGATTTTAAAGGTATGGATGTCTTGGTCATGGGACGAGCCAACCAAGAGAGAATCAAGAAACTCGATCATTGGAGGGATTACTAACTCATAACCCCAAGATTCATAAAGATCTAGCAAGCTACGTCGTAGTGTTTCAAGTTTATGCGCCTCAACCGGCAGAATCTCTTCCACCCCATCAGGCAACAACCATCGCTTTGCAGAAGTCATACTTTCCCGCGTCCGTCTTATTTATTCTTAATTAAAAAAGCTTAGTTGATCAGTAGTAACGCAGCTGTGCCAAGTAGCATCGAGCCTAAACCAAACATGCGCATAGTTGAATCATCAACTTTATCTAACATCAGAAGCATCCTCCTCCATCTCTTAGGATCAAGAAATGGGATGATGCCTTCAATAACAAGCATCAAACAAAATGCCACACCGAGATCATGCCACATTGATAGCCTTATAGGTTTATTGAGGGGCTTCAAAAACCCTGTCGACAAAAAAATAAACCCGGGCTTCGAATGATCAAAGCCCAGGTTGTTTGATTAAAAGTCTAATCGGGGTTTAAAGTTTGGTTTCGATTTTCTCGGTAACCATGTTACTGCTTTATGGCGTGGCAGTACTATTCTTTAAATATTTAAAATAGTCGCTTTTCGGATCCAGCAAGAATACATCGCTTTTATCGCTAAATGTTTCACGATATGAGCTCATACTACGAGTAAAAGCAAAAAACTCCGGATCTTTGCTGTAAGCCTCAGCATAAACTGAAGTGGCCCGCGCATCGCCTTCACCACGCGCTTTTTCGGCGTCGCGATAAGCTTCTGCTTCAAAAATAGTCGCTTGGCGATCCGCATCAGCGATAATACCGATAGCTAGCTCATCCCCGCGAGAGCGGATTTCTTGTGCTTCGCGATTTCTTTCCGTGATCATGCGCTCGTAAACTGAAGACCGAACGTCATCAGGTAAATCGATACGCTTAACACGAACATCGATCACTTCAATCCCAATATCAGCTGCTGTGGTTATGTTTAGCTCTGTCGTTAAGTCCAACATAAGCTGATCGCGCTCACCTGCCACCACCTCTTGAAGGTTTCTCGCGCCTATTTGGTCGCGCAGTCCATCGTTAATCCGTGACGCAAGTAAGTTACCCGCAGTAATCGCACTACCCCGGGTAGAAACATAAAACTGGCCTTCGTCAACAATGCGCCACTTCGCGTAGGAATCAACTTCCAATGCTTTTTGTTCAAGAGTTAGAAAACGCTCTGGGTTCGAATCTTCTGTCTGGATTCTAGCATCAAAAATACGAACAGTTTGTACCCAAGGCAATTTCACATGCAGACCTGGCGCAATGCTCGCACTAACCAATTCCCCAAACTGCAGCATTACTGCTTTTTCAGTCTCTTTAATAACAAAAAGAGAGTTGCTAGCCAGGACGACGATAATAAATACTAAACCGGCAAGAATAAAATTTCTCATGGACGTGCTCCTCTTCCTGTAGTGAGTCTGGATCTATCCACCGCTGATGAAGATGGGCCTGGCAAGTATGGTGCTAAGTCATTTGCTAACTCGCGCCACTCTTGAGCTGAATTAGGCCTGTTGCCACCAGTAATTGATGAACCTTGTCCCATCATTTTGTCAAGCGGCAGGTACAACATGTTATTTCCGCCGTCGACATCAACCATTATTTTGCTGCTGGCAGTTAAAACATCCTGCAAAGAATCAATATACATACGCTGCCGCGTGACTTCTGGCGCCTTTGCATACTCAGTAAGCAACTGGTCAAATCTAGATGCATCACCTTCCGCTCTGGCAATCACTTGTTCTTTATAAGCGTTAGCTTGTTCAATCTGGCGCTGGGCTTCACCGCGTGCGTTTGGTATCACTCGATTAGAATATTGCTGAGCTTCGTTCTGCGCCCGTTGCTCATCCTCTCGCGCTCTAATTACATCGTCAAATGCGGGCCTGACGTTGTCAGGCGGCTGAGTATTTTCGACGTTAACTTGGCTAATAAAAATACCAGTCTCGTAAGCATCCATATAATTTTGCAGGCGTTCTTTAACATCTACAGCCACTAGATCGCGACCAGTTGTCAAAATCTGCTCCATGGAATTGCCACCTACTACGTGACGAATCGCTGATTCAGCCGAATTATCTAAGCTAAGCTTCGGATTCGCGACCTCGATGACAAATTTAACCGGGTCTTGGATCAAATATTGGACAGTAACGGCGATATCGATGATGTTCTCATCAGTAGTTAGCGTCGCCCGACTGCTGTAGGTCTCCGTATTTAGCTCCTGTGTATTAACTAGAGTAACTTCATCAATCATCGGTGGATTCCAGTGAAGTCCGGGTTGGACCACTTGATCAATCACTTTACCGAATCGCATGACCACGCCCTGTTCCGCTTGGTCAACAGTATAAAACCCCATGAAGCCCCAAACTACCGCTACAACCAAGACTAGCCCGACGAACATTCCGCCAGTGAGTCCACCACTGCCCATTGGCGAGCCTGAGGAACTAGAACCAGTTCCGCCACCACCTTTCCCGCCCAGCAAGCTATTGAACTTCTTGCTGATTTTTCGGATTACCTCATCGATATCCGGAGGGCCTTGATCACCACCGCCGCGGTTACCACCACCCCAAGGGTCTTTGTCGTTGCCGTTATTTCCAGGTTCATTCCAAGCCATTGGTTTCTCCATAGCTCTACATTAGACATATGTTGCCAATGTTAGCTAATTATTATGAATATACACAGCGTTTTGAGTAGAACGGTAGCGCCATCTACTAATTTGTCGCCGTATGAATGTTGTTTTCCAAAATATCTGCCGCTTCGCCGTTTACTTCTTGCGATTCGGTGCAGGTGTTTAGGAGTGCTGCAACGCCTTTATTCAAAAGCCTCTCGAGGTCTTGAACCGGCATACGCACCCTTAGTTGGTAGAGTCCCTCCTCATTAATCTGCTCTTCCTCTATATAGCCTTGCTCATAGAGTTGGCTGCGTAACTTAGCCTGACTGGGCTGTATTAATAGAACTGCGTCAGCCATCTTGCCACCCAACAACTCACCGATGGCCTCCAATAACAAATCCATTCCTACGCCTGTTTTCGCAGACACCCATACTTTGACGGGCTTTCCACTCTCATCTCGCTGGATGTGCGGCGTGGACTCCTCCGTCAGATCGATTTTGTTCATGACTTCTAGCTGGGTTACTGAGTCTGCTTTTATTTCAGCAAGCACTTTGTTAACTTCGCTAACGTTCTCCAAATGGGCTTCATTAGAGGCGTCAATTACATGCAAGAGTAAGTTAGCTTCTGCAGTTTCCTCTAACGTTGCTCGAAAAGCCTCAACTAATCCGTGAGGCAAATGACTTATAAACCCAACAGTATCTGCCATGATTGCAGCGCCAAAGCTCGGCAAGTTTACTTTGCGTAAAGTGGAATCTAGTGTTGCGAAAAGCTGGTCTGCTGCAAATGATTGAGCTTTAGTCAGCTGATTGAATAAGGTTGATTTCCCGGCATTGGTGTAACCGACCAAGGAAACTGTCGGCACTTCAGCACGCTTGCGTGCTCGCCTGCCCTGTTCGCGCTGCCCGCGAACTTTAGTTAAACTTTTATTGATGCCTTTGATCCGAGCTTTAATCATACGCTGATCGAGCTCGAGTTGCTTCTCTCCAGCTCCGCGCATGCCGATACCGCCTTTTTGTCTGTCAAGGTGGGTCCAGCCTCGAGTCAATCGCGAGCTTAAATGATCTAACTGCGCTAACTCAACCTGAAGTTTTCCTTCGTGGCTGCGCGCTCGCTGAGCAAAAATGTCCAGTATCAAACCCGTTCGATCCAATACCCTGCAATTAAGGTGTTTTTCGAGATTGCGCTCCTGAGATGGAGATAAGGAGTGATTAAACAGAACTAAACCTGCTTGATGCGCTTCAACCGCGGCGCTCAATTCTTCGAGCTTCCCCGACCCTATAAAATAGGTAGGGGAGGGCTGCTTGCGACTTCCTTTTAAATAAGCTGCAGGCAAGGCGCCCGCGGAGATCGCAAGCTCTTCGAACTCTTCCGGGTCTTCGCGCTGCGCTTCCGAATTAATCGAAATATGCACTAAAATTGATACTTCGCCAGATTCTGGCCGATCAAAAAACAATCAGTGACCTCACAGGTTATCGCTATTCGTTACCCGGCTCACCAATGTCAACATCGACATCATCTTCTGGCAATTCACTGCCGTTTTGCATGGGAATTTTTACCATGCGAGCGGGCACAACGGTCGAAATAGCATGTTTATAGACCATTTGACTAACTGCGTTTTTTAACAAAATAACGAATTGGTCAAATGATTCAATTTGCCCTTGTAATTTAATACCGCTTACCAAATAAATGGAAACCGGGATTCGCTCTTTTCTGAGCACATTTAGAAAAGGGTCTTGTAGTGTATGCCCTTTGGACATTTTATTCTCCTTGCAATCGGTGGAGCGAAAAAATTGGCGATGTTGCTGCCGGCTAAGAACTTATGACCACTTACTTAGACTTAACTTCTCTCTATAGTTCACTATGTTGAGGTAGAGTCCATATAATTCAAGATGTAATTCAATGATTCTGATGAATGACTGTCCAAGCTATGCAATTCCTTCCAACTTCTTAACCAAGTTAATTGGCGTTTAGCAAGCTGGCGAGTAGCAATAACGCCTTTATCGACCATTTCCTCATAATTTAGCTGCCCATCCAAATATTGCCAAACTTGTCTATAACCAACGGATTTGATGGCGGGCAGACTAATACTAAGGTCTTCACGTCGTCTCAGCGCCTGAACCTCTTCTACGAGACCACTGCTGAGCATTCCTAAGAACCTCTGCTTTATCTTAGTATGTAATACGCCTCTATCAGTCGGTTGGATTGCGAAGAAGTGTAGATTAAACGGTAACCCATTGTCACTATTGGCCTTGCTGCGCCCTTCCTCATGATATTCCGTCAGCGTCTTGCCGGAAACCCTGTAAACCTCTAATGCCCGCTGCAGTCGCTGAGGGTCATTAACGTGAATTCGCTGCGCCGATGCGGGATCTACCGCCATTAACTCTGCATGCACTGATTCCCAGCCCTCCTGCACCGCCTTGGCTTCAATTGCCCTGCGGATCTCAGGATCGGCATTAGGCATCTCTGCCAAACCATCCCGCAAAGCCTTAAAATAAAGCATCGTTCCGCCAACCAACAATGGGATATTTCCTTGCGCGGTAATGTCCTGTATTTCGTTAAGGGCGTCAATGCGGAATTCTGATGCAGAATACGTGTCCGCTGGATCACGAATGTTTAGTAATCGATGAGGTGATTTCCGAAGGGTTTGCGCATCTGGCTTACCAGTGCCTATATCCATATCTCGATAGACCTGAGCTGAGTCAACGCTCACCAATTGGAAATTACGCTGCTCGGCAAGCTCAATTGCCAATGCAGTTTTACCTGACGCGGTTGGGCCCATCAGACAAATAACATTGGGCAGCTTAGGGTTAGGAGTCATAATTTGTGCAATCTAACGTTGGCTTACTGTCCGCGAAGAAAAAGCTTGTCAAGAGCATCGAGACTTTGGAATACCCAAGTAGGACGACCATGATTACATTGACCACTGCGCTCGGTGGCTTCCATATCCCGAAGAAGAGAATTCATCTCAGGAATAGTGAGGTGCCGATTTGCCCGCACGCTGCCATGACAGGCCATTGTGGAAAGCAACTCATCTTGATGAGCCTGAATCCGATCACTGCTGCCATATTCCAATACGTCGGATAAAACATCTCTTATCATTTGCTCGACGTTCGAATTTCGCAAGATCGATGGGATTTGCCGAACTACCACCGATTCTTCAGCAACTTTTTCCAAAACAATCCCAAGCCTCTTAAAGTCGCGGTGTTTAGATTCGACGCAATTTGCTTCTCTAGAGCTTACCGAAATAGACAGCGGCACCAGCAGGGGCTGCATAACTAGCTCTTCATTTAAGCAAGCCTGTTTCATCCGCTCATAGGTGATACGTTCATGTGCGGCATGCATATCGACAGTGATTAGCCCTTCTTTATTCTGGGCCAAAATATAAATGCCGTGAATCTGTGCGACCGCATAGCCTAGCGGTGGAACTTCACCAGTTTCGCCGCTGAGCTGCTCAAAGGACTGCAGCTGGTTTTGAATAGCCGCCGGGCTCGGCGTTGATGCATAGTTATAGTAGCTTGGCGCTCGATGCTCAGCCAGCCCCAAATGACTCTGCTGCTGAATGTCGCCAAACCTATGTTGCTCCGCTATATTATTGGTATCGCTCCCAAAAGCCTGTCCAGCAGGCGCGCCATAATTCGCGAAAGTACCTGCTGGGCTAGCTGCCCCGGCGGTGGCCGAACTATCAAAATGATCGGCCGGCTTAACTTGAGCCAACGCCTTATGCAAAGAACTAAATAAAAAGTCGTGAATCAACCGGCTCTCTCGAAAGCGCACCTCGTGCTTGGTTGGATGTACATTGACATCCACAGTCGACGGGTCACATTCAAAATACAACACATAAGCCGGATGACGGCCGTGAAATAGCACGTCCCGATAAGCTTGCTTAATAGCATGGGTAACTAACTTGTCGCGAATAATCCGACCGTTAACATAAAAATACTGCAAATCAGCCTGACTGCGCGAAAACGTAGGCAGACTCACCCAGCCCGAAAGTCGTAAACCGGTGCCTTCCATTTCCACACGAACCGAGTTCTCGACAAAACTTGGGCCACAAACCAAACCAACTCGACGCTGCTTTTCCTGCTCCGATTTTGCCGGTAATAGATTATGAATGGCCCGCTGATTGTGAGTCAGATTGAACTGCACATCGAATCGGCTTAGCGCGATTCTTTTGACGATCTCATCAACTCGGGAAAATTCTGTTTTTTCTGTTTTGAGGAATTTTTTGCGGGCTGGCGTGTTAAAGAATAAATCGCGGACCTCTACAGTCGTGCCCTGACCATGAACCGCAGGCGAGAGCCTTGCCTCCATATCTTGACCTTCAACCTCTACCCGCCAACCGCTGGCATCATCTCCAGCCTCGGCCTTGGACACCATACTCAATCTCGAAACCGAGCTGATGCTGGCAAGAGCCTCCCCTCTAAACCCCAAGCTGGCAATAGCTTCGAGATCCTCCAATTCAGCAATCTTACTCGTTGCGTGCCGACTTAAAGCCAAGGCAAGATCTTCTTTGTGAATTCCCTGCCCGTTATCTTTTATCCGCAGCAGCTTCACACCACCTTGCTCGACATCAATCTCGACGCGTGCAGCGCCAGCATCCAGGCTATTTTCTATAAGCTCTTTTACCACCGAGGCAGGCCTTTCGACCACTTCACCTGCGGCGATTTGATTTGCTAATCGTTGACTTAGTAAGTTTATTCTTGGCATGAAGGTTTCATTCTTTCTTAATTAGATGAAGCACTAGATTAGAAGAAGCACTAGCGGTGCAAAATTATAGTCGCCCGACTCAGTCTACGTTTTTAGATTATTGTAACACTGACAGAATTTAATAAAATCTGACCGACTCAGATCACAAATTACAGCGGCCGCGGCAACAGCCTAAATAGTCGGAATTTTGAGTACCTGACCAACCATAATGCGATCACCCGCCAGATCGTTTGCCTGACGCAGTTGGGCCAGACTGACCCGATAGCGGACAGCGATCTCTGACAGAGTTTCACCGCGCGCAATGCGATGCTCTGATTTCAGCGGCGAACTCCCTCCAGGCAGGATAAGATCTTGGCCAATACGAATATTGTTGGAGGAAAGTCTGTTTTCCGATTTTAATAGTGCCAGCGAGACACCGAAACGAGCAGCGATTTCCGACAGGCTGTCTCCGCGCTTTACTGTGTAAGACCCGGGAACTACCCCATTCGCTTTTTGCCAAGCAACCAAACTACCTTCGGGGGGTGAGTCGTAAAAGTAATTCATAAGCCCTTTTGCGATAGCGTCAGCCATTCGTCGCTGAAAAGCAGGACTATTTAATTGCCTCGCATCATCAGGGTTCGTCAGATATCCAGTCTCAATTAACATAGAAGGAATATCTGGAGAGTTTAATACTTGAAATGAGGCTTGCTGAACTTTGTCTTTACGGAGCCAGGCAATTCCATCTAATGACTCGAGTATTCGGGTTCCCGCGACCAGACTTTGTTCCATACTCCATGCCATCTGTAGAGAAACGAGCGTTAAAGCCACATCATCGTCTAAACCACCAAGGGCGATATCATCGCCGACACCACCTAGCAAATCAGAACTGTTTTCCTTCTCAACTACCCGGCGCGCATTTTCTCGGTCAGCTCGGTCACCGGATAACGCATAAAGAGTTACTCCCTTTGCACGACTGTTCTTATACCAATCAGCGTGGATAGCAATAAATAAGTCGGCTCGGTTTTCACGCGCAATCTGTGGTCTTCGCTTAAGTTCCACATAGTAGTCGGATTCCCGAACCATGACCGCACGATAACCCGGCAGCGCGTTGATGCTGTCACGCAGCGCGCGTGATATTGCGAGTGTCACGTTTTTCTCTTTTAGTCTTCCGTTAGGACTAATACTGCCGGGGTCTTCACCACCATGACCCGCTGAAATTGCAACAACCAACTCCCGTCGTTGATCAGAAATTGGCGCGGAAACAGCTGGAGCTGCAGGCCTGCCTGAGGTGGTCACTTCAATGTCATAAAGATCCACAACCAAACGGTCGCTGTGTTCTGTGTTTGGTTCGAGAGTAAAGCTGGAAGGCTTAACTTCGGCGTTCAGATCAAGAACGATACGCAGCGCGTTGCCATTGCGAACGCCGCTACGAACAGCCGTTATTGGGCTGCCGGTAAAATCTAAACCAGAAAAATCGTCAACTTGGCTTGCGTTGTCGATATCAATCACAACCCGGCGCGGATTTTCCAGAGTGAACATTTTGTAGCTAACAGCGTCACTTAAATCGAAGACTAACCGGGTATGGTCTGGCGCACGCCACATTCGCACCTCTTCTAAAGTAGAAGCGGATACCCCATTAGCGAAGCTAAGTAGCAATGCCAGAGCAGTGAGCTCACAGCTGTATTTAATAAATTGGCATATCTTGTTCATATTCAAATTCTGATGAGACAGAGTTCTCGATGTCTATTTATTCGGCATCAACGCCACAATCTTGCGGCGATTTTTGTCCCTTTCTCGGACTGAATTCGACAATTCAAAGTCCGGCCGGTTCCTGAGTCGCTTAGTTCGATAAATAGATCAGCGGCCGGAATTCGTCCACTGCCTTTCAATGGCCACTCAAATAGGCACACATTTCCTTCTTCAAAATAGTCATCAACACCCAAAAACTCGACCTCTTCGGGGTCGGTAAGCCGGTACAGGTCGAAATGATAAACGTTTCCATGCTCAAACTCATAGGGCTCTACTAGCGTATAGGTGGGGCTTTTCACTGGGCCTGTATGACCATAACCTTGGATAAATCCACGCGCCAATGTTGTCTTGCCCGCGCCTAAATCTCCGGTTAGATAGATCACAGCTCCCAGACTTCCAGCAACTGCGTGCTGCTCCGGCTGGGCCATAGTAGCCAAAGCAAGCCGTTTGCCAAAATCTAAGGTCTGAGCTTCATCGGCGAGAAATTGTTGTTTAATCATAAGGCTGAAATTGAAAGTAACCGCGCGAACTAGAAATTATCAAAGCGGAAGTTGGTCAGTGAGGCGCTTTCGAGGGGTTAACCAATCGACGTAGCCAAGGTAACAAATCTGAAGCCACCAAGCCACGTTCGCCGATACTTTCTACGGCGAGATCCGCTGCCTCTCCATGGATACAAACTGCGCAGCTAAGGCTTTTGTCCACTGCAATACCTTGAGCGACCAAAGCGGCTATCAGTCCTGCCAGCAAGTCTCCCATGCCGCCCGAACCCATACCCGGATTGCCCTCGCTGCACAACTCTATCGCCGTTGGCTCGGCGCCGTGAGCGATCAGACTGCCGCTACCTTTAAGTAAGCAGCTGCCGCCATAAGTTTCGGCTAGCTTTTTGACCGACTCGAATCGGTCGTCTTGAATCTCGGCAACTGATCTGTTTAACATCACCCCCGCCTCGCCGGGATGTGGGGTCAACACCCAGTTACCCTGTATCACGCCGCTCAATTGCATCCGGTCGCTTAACAAATGCAGCGCGTCTGCATCAATAATCAACGGTGTCTGTGCAGCACGACTTTGACTTAAAGCTTGGATAAATAGCCTCGAAGCCCATCGGCCTCGGCCCAGACCAGGCCCAATAACAATGACGGTTGCCCTGCTTAGTAGTTCGGAATTTCTGTTTGTTATGAGGGAAGCGGCTGATGCGCTATCAGTGCTTGAATCTGTAAAATCCTCGGTGCCGTGCCACATCAACTCAGGACATCGCGCCAATCCTGCTGGACGATGGACAGATCTAGAGATAACGCTCACTAATCCCGCACCACCTCGCAAAGCTGCTTCGGCACAAAGGATAGCAGCCCCACCAAATCCGGTATCGCCACCAATCACAACCACGTGGCCGTTGGACCCCTTATGGCTTGACGCTTTCCGAGGTAGCAAATAAGTTTTAGCGAAATTTATA
>JBLHTH010000108.1:0-11790 GCA_047627195.1 Pseudohongiellaceae bacterium
AATAACAAACATGTATACTTTTATGCTATTACGTATATATTAATAACCCATAGAGTTTACGGGTAAATACAAAGGAATGCTGGATTTATGGTTTTTGAGCCTATAAATTTGCCACTACCTGAAGAAGCAGCGCTTGAAACAAGAGCTGTCCTCAAGAAGGCTGCATCTGCCCACCGTTATCTGGCTGAGCTTAAAGGCGTATCTGCTTCTATTCCCAATGAAGCGATTCTGATCAATACCCTGACTATGCAGGAGGCAAAAGATTCATCTGAAATTGAAAACATTATCACTACCCATGATGAGCTGTTCAAGGCTGGGTTAGAAGCAAATGCCCTTAATCCTGCAGCGAAAGAAGTTCAGAACTACGCAGTGGCACTGCAGGCGGCTTTCAGGAACATACGCGCATCGAGGCTCATTCGACTACAAGACATTCTTGATATACAGCAGACCCTTGAGAGGAACAATGCTGGATTGAGGCGGCAGTCTGGTACCACACTAAAGAATCAGCAAACTGGTGAAGTAGTTTATACACCTCCTCAGGATCCCGGACAGATTCAATCGCTCATGGCGAACTTGACTGAATATATAAACGACAGTGGACTATCAGACAATGATCCATTGGTGAAAATGGCAATCATCCATTTTCAATTCGAAAGCATCCACCCCTTTTACGATGGCAACGGTCGAACAGGGCGAATTCTGAATATTCTCTACATGATCACACAGGGGTTGTTGGATCTTCCTGTTTTATACTTGAGCCGGCACACTATCAGAAATAAAGCTCGCTATTATCAGCTTTTACAAGCTGTTAGAGATGAAAATGAATGGGAGCCCTGGCTGCTTTTTCTACTCGAGGGAGTCGAGCAAACCGCTAGACACACCATTTTCTTAATCAATCAGATGAAAGGGCTGATAGGTGATTCCAAGCACAGAATGCGCGCTGAGCTACCTAAAATATACCGACAAGAACTTCTCAATAATATTTTTCGTCACCCCTATACGAAAATAGAATTCGTAATGAAGGATCTCGATGTTACCCGTTTAACAGCAACCAAATATTTGGATCAATTAGCCCAGAAGGGTTTCTTGGAGAAGCAAAAGATAGGGCGTACTAACTACTACATAAACTCACCATTGTGTGACTTGTTTGTGCGCAATCCCGATGCCCCGCAAACAGAATTAGGATCAACTAAGTGAACACAGAACAGCTCAAACAACCGGAAAAAGACCTCTGGTCCGCCGCTGATAACCTGTGAGCAAATACTGACCTGAAATCCACTGAATACGCTACCCCTGTGCTCGGTCAGATTTTTCTGAAATTCGCTGACAATAACTAAGGTAATAGGGGACCAAGGTAATAGGGGACAGACCACGTTTTACCAGTTTGGAGGGTTCTGTTGGTCAAAGACGAATAGATATTTAAACGTGGTCTGTCCCCTAATATTCCGGCAATAGACGTCTCATGCAAGAGCTGAAAGCGACCAATCAATTTGGCCAAGAATTCACTCTACAGGATCTTATCGACAGCTCTGTATCAAATCCTGAGATCAGGCGCGCTGAGTTGATGGTCAAGCTCAGGGGGTTTGACACCGTGGCCCAGAACCGAGGATTAGCAGCAGAGTTTTACACAATTACCTGTCCTTCTCGGTTTCATCCAGTTCATAGCAAAAGCGGAAAGCCGAATGAAAATTATGATGGGAGTTCAGCTAAAGAAGCTAATAATTACCTCCAAAGGCTGTGGACTTGCATTCGATCTAAATTAGATAGAGATGAAATAGGTATTTTCGGTTTTCGGGTGGCAGAGCCACACCATGACGGATGCCCTCACTGGCACATGATTCTATTCATGGAGCCTAAGCATGTTAAGTCATGCCGACAAACTATTCGGCATTATGCTCTTCAAGAATCGCCTAATGAGCGAGGTGCACAAGAGCGGAGGTTTGTTGCAAAGGCTATAGACCCCAAGAAAGGTTCAGCGATTGGCTACTTGGCTAAATATATTTCTAAGAACATCAACGGAGCGAATCTCGAGAGTGGTATTTATGGGGACTGCCCAATAGAGACTGCCGAACGTATAGATACTTGGGCGTCCGTAAATAAGATTAGGCAGTTTCAACAAATTGGCGGTCCCAGTGTTACAACATGGCGAGAACTAAGAAGACTGCATGAAGAGCAGGGTGGGTTGGTAGAAGAGGCTAGGTCGGCCGCTGACGCCTCTGACTGGGCTGCTTTCGTTGAGATAATGGGCGGCCCATTCTGTGGTCGAAACCAGCCTGTAAAGCTCGCGATGTGGCATGAGTTCGATAAAGAGACAGGTGAGGTCTTAGATCCAGTATTGAATAAATACGGTGAACCAGCGCCAGCGAAAATTTATGGTGTCATTTGCCAAGGAATTATCACTCTGACTAGGTTCTATCGGTGGGTGATTGAGCGAATATGCTCGCCAATGGAGGATTTTTTCGCAGTTAGTGGTGCGACTGCGCCACCTTGGAGTACTGTCAATAACTGTACGTGACCGAATGAGCTCCACGTTAAGTTTTTCAGGGAAAAGAAATGGCGGCAGTAGGTGTTCCTCAAGATGTGTCTTAAAAGCAGATAGGCTCGCTATTGTTGGTCGACTCTACTGTTAGGGATTAGTTACTGGTTCCAATCCAGTTTATTACCCACTAAACTTGAGGTTCTTGAGGTTTTGAGAGGAGAGACACTCGCATGTTTGATGAAGCGAGTGAGTCTTATATATTAATGTTGGCTACACACTGGATTGCCCGAATTTTACACATCAATTCTATTGAGCAAATGGACGTTACTCAATGGCGCTAAGCTTCCAGAAGTTAGGAGTGGGTGGCTACGCTCCAGCTCAAGCCCAAGCTCGTAATGTGGCTTACCTAAAGCCGGATAACTGGGACGATTATGGCTATAAAACTTTATTTAGTCTTACCGTCATTGATGAGCAAGGTGATGAGAAGGCAATCGGTAGTTTAAAAATAGGCTTTGTTGGTCAAAATGAAGGATGGACTGAGGAGCAAATTCCTGGGCAGTTCGACAACTTAGGCGGGCAATACTTTTCTGTTGGGCAAGATGCCGATTACTACCAAAATTTAGTAGAAAGCCTTTCTCAAGAAATGGTTGTTAATGTACTGACGGCTCTCGGTGATGTGGCCCATGATGCTGGTCGTCTACAGCTTGCTACGAATGAGCGCGTTTTTGATACTTCGCTACTCCGTACTGTGAACCTCACGACAATCGAGAATCAGTTCAATCGAATTATACGCAATGAAGCGCCGCTCACTGACTACGATTTTTTCTATGAGAAAGCAGCTAATGAACTGTACTCAGGCATCAAGGTAGATTTTACTGTTCAGCCAAATACGAAACCCTCTTCTAACATTCACATTTTAATTGGCCGTAATGGGGTGGGAAAAACAACGCTGCTAAGCAATATGGTCGATGCTCTCCTTCCTGAGAGAGGGGAAGAGGCTGAAACTGGCCATTTTGCTCGTGATTTGACATGGGGTGGAGTCAATAAGCTCAATGACAACTACTTTGCTGGTGTTGTTTCCGTCTCCTTTAGCGCATTCGATCCTTTTACACCTCCCAATGATCAACTCGATGCCAATGCAGGCATGCGCTATCACTATATAGGAATCAAAAAACGAGCCGCTCAGCAAGGCATGGATCAAGGGGGAATGAAAGACAAGGAAGAGTTATGCAGCGATTTTACAGGCAGCCTAAAAGTTTGTTTTGCATTATCAGCCAAGAGAGACCGCTGGAGAAATGCAGTCAGAAAGTTAGAGTCAGATTTTAATTTCGCTGAAATGGATTTGTGCCGACTCAATGATGTTTATGCTGGAGATCCATCGGAGAATAAACAATATTTTTCTGATGCGGCATCGAGGCTCTTTAGTCGGATGAGTTCAGGTCATGCCATTGTGATTTTAACCGTTACGAAGTTGGTTGAAACAGTCGAGGAAAAAACTTTAGTCTTGCTTGATGAGCCCGAAAGTCATCTTCATCCGCCGTTGCTATCGGCATTTACAAGAGCGCTATCTGATTTACTTGTAAATCGCAATGGCTTGGCAATTATTGCTACCCATTCTCCAGTAGTCTTGCAGGAGGTGCCAAAGTCATGCGTTTCTATACTTAGAAGGAGCCGGCTCATTGCTAATGTCGACAGACCTGAAGGTGAGACGTTTGCGGAGAATGTAGGAGTTCTAACACGAGAAGTGTTTGGATTGGAAGTTTCGAAATCGGGATTTCACGAACTGCTGGCACTCTCTGTGGCTGATGGAAAGAGCTATGAGCAAGTAAGGGATGAATATCAAGATCAGCTGGGGTTTGAAGGGAAAACGATTTTACGCACAATGATAGCGATAAGGGATTCGCAAGCGGGGAATATTTGATGAGAGCCATAGACGTGCCGAATTATAATTCTCAGGAAGTCTATCAAACATGTATCAATAGCATCGCTGATGATTGGTTACGAAACCGCCTAAATCTAGTCAGCAACGATATTGACATTGCAGCAAGGGACTATGAGCAGAAAGCAACGGCCAAACAGCTCTACACTATTCCACCAAACAACGACCAGAATGATGCTGTCGCTTTGGGCATGGTCACCAAAAAGGAACTTAAAGAAGTTTATAGCTCGCATATGGTTGGACGATCAAAACCTGCAAGAGCGATCTATGACTGGTTGTTGTCGCAGGCTCCATTGGGCCGGTGTCCGTTTTGCGGATTCGGACACGCTTCTACTTTAGATCATTACCTGCCGAAAACCAAATTTCCCCAAGTATCAGTCTTACCTCTTAATTTAGTACCTTCCTGTAAAGACTGTAATACAGGCAAAAGCACTGCAATTGCTACTGTAGCGGAGGGGCAATGCCTGCATCCCTATTTTGACCACCAAAATTTTGTTAATGAGCAATGGCTCTACGCAGAAGTAATGCGAACGGAGCCTGCTACTGTTCGTTATTTTGTTGCTGCTCCCGCTCAATGGGATGATTTATCTAAAGCACGAGTTCAGTCGCATTTTGCCGACTTTAAGTTAGCCTCACGGTATTCGGTAGAAGCGAGCAGTCAGCTTGCATGCTTAAGAGACTCGTTAATCGGTTACAGAAGGGTGATGGGGCGAGAAGGAGTTGGTCGGCATTTGAGCATAGAGGCTCAGGCCCATGCTCAGCAACATAGTAACTCGTGGCAAACAGCCATGTTCCAGGCACTTGCAGCTAGCGATTGGTATTGCGATGGTGGATTTAACTAAAAAGGACGTGCTGGCCGCTACAACTTTGCAGTGATGCACCTAGGTAAAGGGGGGCAATAAGAGTGTTAACTTTTGTGTTCAAAAGCTGGGCCGGAACGAGAGAATATTTACACTGACCCCAATTGTTAACCCAGTGCTTACCCGGAGTAGTAGATGCCAAAAATCACCAAGACCTTGGTTGATCGATCGCTACCTAAAAAGTCCAGATACTACCTTTGGGATATTGCTGTTCCCGGGTTTGGTATAGAAGTATCAAAAAATACAGCAACTTTACATTCCCCGGTAAGCTTTGGTGGTTGCGATTTGAATGGCGACGGTGATTGCTGGGATGAGCAAGCAGCAGTGCTTGGAGGGGTGTCGGTTGTAGCCGGCGTTGGCGCTTTTCGCGCAGGAATAACGCTGAATATTCCCCTTGCTACTACCCTTGGTGGTGTCGCTGTAGTTGCTGGTGCTGGATCATATGTTGCCGGTGTAATAGACGGCTGGGAATAATAGAGTAATATCGCACTTCTGCATTTGCAGAAGTGCGATTAATAGGGAGACACTTACTATGAAATTTATATGTATTAGAAATCCATTGTCGAAAAAAGATTTGACATTACAGGAAGAAGACGTACCTCATTATTTTTCGCTGTACTATTGTTCATTATTTGTCCAAATAGTCTCATACCACAATTCTGATTTGTTCGGATCGGGCGCGAAAATGTATGTATTGCTGCTGTCAATTCTCGTGCCTTTGATTGTTACTACCAGATTTTTGGTGTCTAAAAGTAAAAAATCTGAGTTGGATTTAGAACGGGATGCCGTGATTTACACTAGTCTACCTGCGCTTCTCGTAATTTATAGCACCTTAATTTCTATTGAGATATTGGCTGACTCCTATTTTAAGTATTGGGGTTAAGTTTGAAGAGTTTGGTTATGTCAGTAGATTTGGCGAATCAGCTTAGTTACGCACTACTTGATATTTTTGGTCTAGATGGCTCGGAAGGCCGATATTTCTACTTTGTATTGGTTTACTGTCGAACAATGTTATTTCGAAGGCAGAAGGCAAAGCTATACCAAAAAAAATTCGAATACGGAGGTAAGGTTTAAATGAATAAGATTCCTGTATTGCTATGTCTACTTACGTTAGCGCCCTCTATTTTACCGTCGTCATTAGCAGCCGAAGAGAAAATATTTATTGACGATTTGACTACAGTACAATTGCGCATCCAAATTGAAAAGATTCAAAAAGAAATTTATCGTATATTTAATAAGTCAAATGACGGCGATCTCAAAATTATTTGCCACGACTATCTGGCCACTGGCACATCAATCAAAAAGGAGGTCTGCGAGCCGCAATTTGTAATCAGTGAGAGGTCCGAAAATACTAGAACCGCTCGTGTTGGAGGTGCCCTATTACTTACTTCCAAGCAGCTGCAAGACACGTTATCTACAAATTTTCAGGAGTTAACAGAGGCAATGGAAGCCTTGAGTATGAAAAGCGAATATTTTGCGGAGCTTAATTCCATACTTGGATTGTTAAATACTAGGTTGGAAGAATTGGTTAGATGATAGATGGAGCCATGTGGCGATTTCTGAATATCTCAATTTATTTCATCTGGCCCGTGATATTTCTACGAAGTTTTCAAGAGGCCAAAGGTTAAGTTAGTACTTGAAGGCCGTCTAATTTTCGTCGACTCATATTGTCTTCTAAATACAATAGTCAGTGCAACACAGGTGTTGAATCTAGCAGCCGGTGTTTCGTATTCCAATGTTTTTCGTGGCCGTTCATTCAGTTCTCTAGCGATCTTGTTTAGTTGTGCTTGTGATTGAGCTGATAGATCTGTTCCTTTTGGTAAATACTGCCGTAGCAATCGATTCGTATTTTCATTAGAACCACGTTGCCAAGGGCTGCGAGGATCACAAAAATACACTTGGATGTTTGTCTCAAGTGTAAACTTTTGATGGTTTGTCATTTCACTACCACGATCCCAAGTGGGTGATTTGTAAAGCTCGACGGGAAGCGCCTGTGCTTGTTTAATGAGCGCGGAAACAACAGTGTCAGACTTCTTGTCTTTTAGTTTTACTAGCATCACGTAACGCGATTGCCGTTCGACTAGTGTCGCTATAAAAGTTTTTCCAGAGCCCTCTATTAAATCGCCTTCCCAATGTCTTTTAGGCTTGAGGTTTTAGCGCGACGAATGCTGCGCTTCGTGTGCAGGTACTCTTGGAGCTCCTTTTTTAAGGCCCCTCGCGTTTGAATAAACAGGCTACGGTAGATTGTTTCGTGTGACACTTGGTTGTGCTCGTCGTCTGGGTTTTCTCGCTTCAGCCATCCAGCAATTTGCTGTGGTGACCACTTCCTCTTTAATTTCACTTCCACCACTCGGCTGAGTGGTCGGTTCAGCACTAGTTTACAATCTTTCGGTCTCAAGGCTCTATCCCAAGCATTCTGTTCTGCTACAGCGGCTCTGTATTGCTTAGGACCACCGTTACGCACAATCTTTCGACTGACTGTCGAGGTTGATCGACCTAGCTGCGAGGCAATAGCTCTGAGAGAAAGTTGAGCAACAAGGCCGCGCGATATTTCCTCGCGTTCTTCAAGGCTGAGTGCGTGCTGACGGCGCTTTCTATCTGGCGGGCGAATCTCACCTGTCTTCGCTACTTGCCTGTGAATTGAGGATGACGAACGATCAAATGATCTAGCAATTGACCAGATAGAATCGCCTTTCCCGTACCGGTCCCAGATATAGGTCTTCATTGACGGGGTATGTTTCAAACGAACTCGGTAGGACATGATGAGCACTCCACTTTTTACTTACAATAGTAGTGTGTTGCGTTGACCAGTTAAACTCCCAGCACGAAGCCGACCGATTGTCCCTAAACCCTGCAATATACGGTTTCAAGCTCCAGGTGTAGGACAGGTCGAATCTTTACAGCCTTTGGCGCGCTAGGGCACTATGACCGCATGCAGAGAAAATTTTTCTCGTACGAATTTCTGGTACGAGGTACGAGGAAAGTACGAGGCAGTATGGTTGTTATCGAACCCGAGTGGTTGTTCTCAAAAAGGCCCAGCGTCAAGACTGGCAAGGAGTTCGGGGTAAGTGAGTGCGCAATGGTTGCTTATATAGAAGATATTCTGACCTCGTACTTATTTGGTTCAAAGGCAGCTCTATTGGTACGAGCTATTGATGGCTAGCTGTGTGCATGGGGTAGGGGGTTGTTTGTCTCTGAGGCGGATACAGCCTAGACCGTACGATACCCAAAGTTTTGCACAGTCAAAATTGAGAATCGGAATTTTTGAGAAAGCGCTATGTCTCGTGGAAGAAAACCTAAAGCGACTGCTTTGAAAATTTTAGCAGGTACCAATAGGCCAGACCGGGAGCGGGTTCAAGCTTTAGATTTCGCTCTAATTGCTGAATTTCCTGCTGCGCCTCAGCACCTCAGTATAGATGGCGCAAAAATGTGGAATACGCTTGGTCCAGAGTTGGTTCGGGCGGGTGTGCTCACAGTTGTCGATTTGTATCAATTACAGCAGCTTTGCTACTGCTGGCAGCGGCATGTAAAAAAGCAAAAGGCAGAATTAGATATTACAGCTGCGGAAGATAATGCGCTAAAAGCATTGTTCTCCGAGTTTGGAATGTCATGGAACGCGAGGCAGAAGAAGAAAACTGAGTCGCTCGGAAATAACCCGTTTGCAAATAATGGTAAGCGACAAGCATAAGAATATATTGATATGAAAGACTTAATTGAGCCGCCCGATTATCTTAGTGATATTGCCAAGCGAGCTTTTTTGCGCATTTCTAGAAAGCTTGATCAATATGGCAAGTGGGATGATCTTGATTTAGGTTATCTTGCTCTAGCGTCAATGAGTTGTGAGCAATATTTAGAATATGCAAAATCGGCTGGGGTTTCTGACCCAGAGCTGGCTTGCAAACGAATAGTTATAAGAAGAATGCTTTCAGACTTTCTATATATATCTCAGGACCGTATTTACTTGTCGGAAATAAATTCGGCCGGGCTTGATATTGATATAGCCAATCTATGCGCTCCAGAGACGAAATCATTCACCCTAATATCTTGAGCTATTCTTTTGGTGAATATGTACTTGAGTTACAACCATGCCCTCGATATGTCGCGGTAAAATCGTATCTGGTTTATACAAACATACTGAGTGCGAGTTGCACTAATATGCAGGCAGCTATGAGTTGTATGGCTTTTGATGTATGGGCAAGACTTTTGCGTAAAAGATAGCGAGTCTTTTAGGGCTAGGCCTCGAAAGAAGCCAAACCTAACGGATGTTTACGTGCACATCGTCGAGTAGAGCATTAAGCACATCGTTATCGACCCGATTGTGGTGGGTAAGCATTGTATTTACTTGGCCTGCTTTCGGCAGGGCATTTTTTAGCTTATCTATTATCTTCGCATGAGCTTGTGGGGGTTTGCGGTGTGGTGGTTTTGAATGTAATTTTCCATAGATATCCATATAAATGGAGGCGTTAGCTAGGCGAGCGCTCAAGGAAACACATTCGAGATGTATTCTCGTTAGAGTGGCGAATTGTTCCAAATCACCTATCGCTGGGTCTAACAGTCTAGTGTATTCAGTTGCAGAAACCTGAGAGAACTCAAAACAGTGATGCAAAAGTTTATTAAGGGCTCGGTAGCCGGCTCTTACTTCGCTTATTAGTAGGGCCGAAGGCTTGCGGTCAAAATCACTGTCCTCTGGCCAAGCCTCTAGATCGATAGTGAGTCCGTAAGCTTCGAAAAAGTTACCTAAGCTCAGGATAACTGCTTTCCAATCTGATGTAACAAACAACCTTTCAAAGTTATTCAGTTTCTCTGCCTTTGCTAAATGCTCTGAAATGATTGTTAACTGACTAGCTAAGTTACTTAAAAAAGACGAAGAGGGTTTATCATCACCTGACTTGATATCTGTGAAGACTACTTTGTGCAATTTGCGGTAGCTATACTTTATCCCTATTTCTTCTTTCTCTATCTCATCCTCTATATACTTTTTGAACTCTTCTAGATGTTTGTAGTAGTTAGTAAGAAGATTCTGTGAGTTAGCTGCTTTTATTTGGATTTGAGTGGCTTCTATTTGAGCGGCAGATTGCACTGATCTATGTTGAGAGGCGCATACAGCGACTAAAGGTATTGAGAGGCCAGCCACGCCAATAGGTAAAGCGAAAATTGTTAGAAAGTTTGCAAAGCCTTCGACTGACCAATTCAAGCATAGATTTTCAGTTACTACCAAGCTGATCATTAGGCAAAGAGAGATGATGATAGGTGCTAATAATGATAAACGGAAGCCTAGCTGAGCAAACAGAGTTTTTTGTGGGTCAAAATTGAATAGCTCATTCATTTTTAATTTCTGTAAAAGTTTAAAATTCAACTTCTGGGTTCTAGGATTTAAGTTTTTGGATTTTCGCTTCTAGCTTTGTAATTTCTTCATGTTGCTGCTGGTCAGGAATATCATCATTTTGAATGAAGAATAGAGCCTCTTGGTATTGATCGATCGCTTTTTTTGCGTTCCCTTTAAACTCTGCTTTTTCTGCGTTTTCTAGGAAGCCTGAAAGCTTCGTTTCGTGCATTTTATTAGACAGTTTATCTATTATGGACTGGCCCATGCCTGGTGAGATATTCTCAAGTATACTTTTTGCTTTTAATAAGCCTTGACCTAGTGCGTTATATTTAGAATTTATTGTGGAGGCAACTTTAGATTTGTCCGCAGCTTTGTCGGCAATTTTTTGAGCTTCGTCAAGTACTATCTCAATTCTGAGCGCTCTGAATTGGCCGATTAATTCCGAAGGCAAAGGAGACAACGTAGGAATATTTATAGTCTCATACTCTAGCAATGCCTCGGCATGCTCTATAACAAGATCGCATCGAGAGAGCTTCGTGCCGAAGGTCTTACCTTCGATCGCCAGCCTCATAGAGTCATCCATGATTCTGGCCCTTTGAGTAATATCAGATATAACTGGATATGCGCAGTTTTTACAAAGGCCATTGTTGTCCAAAGAAAGAAAAAAACCCTTTTTTTCGCAGTACCTGCACTTCTTCGCCATGACATGCCCTTGTTTTTAACTTGACTGCTGGATGTTACCCGCCTTCTTCAATGGTGCACAAGGCAAAAAGAGACGGAGTATTTGCTTAATGTGGATTAGCTCCACTTACCATCATTGCCTTACATTGCTGAGGCGTTGTGATTAGATCGGAGCGTTTTGCTAGAGCGAGTTGAGCGTTAGCGTGGTTCACAGAAAGGGAATCAAACTGTTGGGTGTTTAGACGAGTGTGTTTATATATTCGGTTGGTCTTTTTTTGGTAGGGTGGGGCGGATAGCTTTCTTTTGGTGATCAATTGCTTACCTAGTGCTTACCCAGTGTGTGTCTAGAAGGTGAGTATTTCGCTAAGTGATTGAAATATATGGTAGCAATGGGTGGACTTGAACCACCGACCCCAGCATTATGAATGCTGTGCTCTAACCAGCTGAGCTACATTGCCACAAATCGGACTTTGGACCTGATTTTACGCAGTCCAAGCAGCTAATC
>JBLHTH010000109.1:0-11770 GCA_047627195.1 Pseudohongiellaceae bacterium
TTTAGTAAGGATGACTTTAGTAAGCGAGGAAGCGGTAGCAAGTTAACTCACATGAAAAATAATAATAGAAGCCCGAGATGAATACGCTCAAGCAATGGCTGGTCCTGTGCAGTGCTGCAACCGCAATTTTAGCTGCAAGCATAACAGCGGCGGACGATGATTATACGCCGCCGAAGACGTCCTTTGGCGTTCCCGACGTGCAAGGGGTTTGGAATTATCAGACTCGAACTTCTCTCGAACGGCCGGATGCTTATGCCGGCGAACTGGAAGTTGATGAAGCCACCATGCTGGAGAAAATGGTATCGACTCCTGACTTTATCGCCTTTCTAGAGGCCACCGGTGCGGAAGCGCCAGGACCGGAAAACGTAGGCGGCTATAATGGCTTTTGGATTACTCCGGGTGATGCGCTTGCCAATATGAATGGCAAATTCCGGACATCGATTATTGTAGATCCTGTTGACGGGCAAATTCCATGGACGGAAGAGGGAGAGGCTGTGCGCGGCTCTCAGCGCTATTCATTGCCTATGGGCCGAGCAGAAAGCGATGGACCAGAAGGGCGTACTTTAGCGGATCGGTGCTTAATGAGTTTCGCCTCCACGGCACCCTTTTTGAGCAGTCTGTATAACAACAATATGCAGATCGTACAGTCTCCAACCCACGTAATGATTCTCGCAGAAATGGTTCACAACACGCGCGTTGTTCGAATTGCTGATGAGTTTCGGGATTTGCCTTTTGAACAATGGATGGGCGACTCCATAGGCTATTACGAAGGCAACACCTTGGTTGTCCAAACTAGGGGCTTCCATGAGTGGCAGGTAGCCAAAGAGCAGCTAACATCTAAAAATATGAAATTGATTGAGCGATTTACTCGAGTTGCAGACGACAAAATCCATTATGGATTTACCGTGGAAGATCCTGACCTATATACCCAACCATGGACGGGAGAATTGCCAATGTACACTGCAGAAGGTTTGTATGAATACGCCTGTCATGAGGGCAATTACGCTATGCCAGCGATTCTAGCAGGAGAGCGTCGCGGGGAAGCTGATGCTAGGGCCGCTGCTGAGCGCTAAGCTAAGCACGGTGCTTTATCAGGCTCATAGCTAACTATTATTAATTAGTTATTGGTACTGAGCTATTGCTACTAAGCTATTATAAATAAAGTAATACTAACCAAGTTTTACGACGGAGAATTTCTTGGAACAAATCGAAAACGCCGCAGCAAATTTTTCAAGTTTTATGTGGGGTCCACCTCTTGTCGTTTTGTTGGTAGGTGGCGGTTTTTTCTTCATGATTCACTCACGACTCTTGCAGTATCGCTATATTGGCCATAGCCTAGATCTGCTGCGAGGTAAATACCACGAGGCGGCTAATGTGGCTGCGGGCGGGATCTCCCATTGGGGCGCATTAGCTACGGCACTGTCGGGTACGATTGGTCTCGGTAATATTACCGGGGTTGCGGTCGCCATAACGCTTGGTGGGCCAGGTGCAATATTTTGGATGTGGATCACCGCTATAGTTGGAACCTCAACTAAATTTTATACGGCCTCATTGGCCATTATGTATCGTGGCCATGATGACAACGGTGATCTTCAAGGCGGTCCGATGTATGTTATTCGAGAAGGTCTAGGTAAAAGGTGGCTGCCACTGGCTGTCATGTTTGCCTTTGCGGGTTTGTTAGGCACCTCGCCAATCTTTCAAATTAATCAGCTGGTTCAGCTGCTAAGGGACCTTGTAGCGGTGCCGGTAGGGGTGGCTACGGCTGAGGATCACTTCAGTTTCGATTTAGTGATGGGTTTGTTGATGGCCGCCCTGGTCTACTCGGTAATTGCCGGCAAGATCAAACGAATTTCGTCCGTCGCAGGTAAGATTGTTCCATTCATGGTGGTCTTCTATATTGCTATTACAGCGTATTTGTTGATCATCAATGCGGTCGAAATCCCTGCGATGTTTGCGCTAATCTTCACTGATGCCTTTAGCGGTGATGCCGTGTCTGGCGGAGTCATAGGTGCGGTGATTCTTATTGGTGTGCAGCGTGGCGTATTCTCTAATGAGGCCGGCATCGGCACTGAGTCTTTAGCACACGGTGCCGCAAAAACTAACGAGCCGATTAGAGAAGGCTTGGTAGCAATGGTCGGGCCGGTGATTGACACCCTGATTGTTTGTACTTGCACTGCGTTGGCCCTGCTGGTGACGGGAGTGTGGGAAGGTGATGCGGTAGGAGTATCGATGACTTCAGCCGCTTATGAGCAAGCTTTTCCTGGGATAGGCTCTTACCTGGTTCTAGGCATGGTGTTCGCGATGAGCACGACCACGGTGCTGACCTATTGGTATTATGGCAGTAAGTGTATGGCGTTTTTATTTGGAACAGCCATGCAAAAATACTATACAATAGGTTATATGATGCTAATTACTATTGGCGCCGTAGCATCAATGGAAGTGGTGATTAATCTTTTTGATGGTGCTTATGCGACCATGGCCATACCTACTATGATTTCTACTATACTGCTTGCGCCGAAAGTCCGGGAAAAAGCTCGAGACTATTTTAAAAGGTTGAATGCTGGCGAGTTTGAGTCCCAAAAAATGATCGAGACGCAAGATACTGAAAAAGCGGCGGAGGGTTAGAGATGCAATTTTTAAAAATCGGATCACTAACGATTGGTCTTTTTCTTTCTTCTATCGCAGTTTCTCAAGATGACAGTGCTGTGTCCGCTACTATCTCGACTTCGACTTCGACTTCGACTACTACGACCGGAGTGGCTTCAGTATTGGATGACTTTCACCTTGCTGCCGCCGCTGGAGATTGGCAGAAATACTTTTCCTTGATGAGCGAGGATGGTGTCTTCTTAGGTTCTGATGTCAGCGAGCGCTGGCCGAAAGCCGAATTTCAAAGCTATGCCAACAGTAGTTCCGGATGGACCTATGTGGCTCAAATGCGCAATATAAATTTCACCCCAGATGGCAATACTGCATGGTTTGATGAGGTTTTGCTGAGCGCGAATTACGGCACAAGCCGCGGAACAGGGGTGCTTATCAAGACTGATTTAGGCTGGAAAATATCGCAATACCATCTTGTATTTCCTATTCCAAATGCACTCGCCGATAAAATTACAGACGAGATTAAAGCATTTGAAGCAACCGTAAATCAGTGAATGATTTGCTTGGACTTTGCTTCATCCTCGGTCATTTTGACGGCCACTGCTCGCTCTTCAGGTGACACGTAGCTGCGCGTTACTACGGGGCTTTCAAGATATTGTCCCAATTCGGCTAAGAAATCATCCATGTGTTCTGTTTGGTAATGATCTTGCAGGCTTTCAGCATTTTCCCATTCTTGCAACAGAACAATCTGATCGGTATTGGTGATGCCTTCAAAGTATTCATAGCTCATGCAGCCAGGCTCAGCAAGGCTTAGCTGAACCATGTTTTTCATCAGGTCTATTACTGTTAATTTACCTTCAGGCAGCAGTTGGAACGTGCTTTGTACCATAATCATAGCGATTTAATTCTCTTTGATTGGGGGATGACCATGATTATACCCGGTTTTAGCTTAATCACAGCTGACTATTAGTAATCTAAGGGCTATTGGTCAGATTTCAAGCCCTGCGGTTGTCGAGACTCCATGCTCCGCCGCCAAGACCTGCCGCCACCATGAGTCCTGCAACGATGCCAAGGTTCTTTACAAAGTTTTGGGTTTCATGGGCAGTCTGTAGCTCGCCTGCTGGTAAGGTCCAAAAATCATGGATTACTAAGTTAATGATGAGAGTCAGTCCTGCCAGCAAAAATGCCGCGGCCTTAGTTTTATATCCTACTATCATCGCGCCGCCGCAGCCGAGCTGGATAATGATGGTCAAGATTAAGAAAAAAGGCACATAAATCATACCATTGTCTGCCATATAGTCAGCCGTACCTTGGTAGCCAAAGACTTTGCTAACCCCACCAGGCAAAAAGAAATACAAGCCTAATAAAACTCGGCCGGCGGTTACGTTAATTTTTTCGAAAGTGTCCAACATGTTTGTATCCTTAAGTTTATTTTTTTAATAATGATTTCTTGCTCTAAATTCAGCCCCTGAGATATGACCCTGTCATATCTCCAGAAAAGCATCTGGCTAATTCGTTAATCTTTTCTTATACGGCTAGGTCTAGTTGATCTTTTTAGAATTCAAGCCTGCGAGTTAGGGGTTGGGCGTTGCTTGCGAGCGGTCAGACGCATAGCATCGTCAGCAAATAATATCTCAGCCCCTGAATGACTGGCTATGCAGCGAATTCAGGCCGCTAACTCATTGCGAGAATATAGTAACAATACTATCAACGTAGTATCAGAAATTTATCGCTGAATGTCTTCGGCCTTGAGGACAGTGCTCACCTGTTTTAACTAATGCTAAATTAACCCTCGGTCCTAGATTGCTTTTTCCGCCAAGGTCAGAATAGCTTTACCATTAGGGTCAAATTATTTTCACCACCATGGATAGAACGGAGGCATATCAGAGGATGCTTTGTCGGTATAGTTCGCTGGTCGTTTTTCTAGAAAGGCCTTAACTCCTTCCTTGCCGCTATTTTGTGATGCGTAGTAAATTGCTAGTGAGTCAATTTGGTGAGCTTCGAGAGGGCTCGGTAGGGCCGCATTGCGGTACATCATCTGACGGGTCAAAGCGATTGCTACAGGGCTATGCTCAGTGATGCGCTTCGCGACTGCATAGGCTTTATCTAAAAGCGATTCAGATGTCTCTATGGAGTTTAAGAACCCTTTGCGCTCTAACTCATCGGCTTTAATAAGGTCTCCACTGTAAACCCACTCGAGCGCTGTCCCCATATTCACGATACGAGGTAGGAACCAGGACGAGCATGCCTCCGGTGTGATGCCTATTTTATTGAAAACAAAACCGACCTTCGCATTTTCTGATGCTAATCTAATATCCATGGCACAGGTCATGGTGGCTCCAATACCCACAGCTGCGCCGTTGATGGCAGCAATAACGGGTTTCTTGCAGTTAAAAATAGCAAGTACTACTTTGCCGCCTGTGTCTCTAACCCCCTCTTCGATTTCTTTCTCATTTAGCCGAGTTTTCATATCTTTAAGAGTAGGTTGCAGGCTTTCATCTAAACCGAAAACGTTGCCATCAGTAGACAAATCCATGCCAGCACAAAATGCCTTGCCTGAGCCGGTGACGACGATCGCGCGTATCTCATCATTGTCATTAGCCTGCTTAAAAACAGTGATGAGCTCATTGGCCATGTCGACGGTAAAGGCGTTTAGCTGGTCGGGGCGGTTGAGTGTCACGGTTAGAATATTTTTATCGATTTCATGACGTAAAGTGGTAAAGGTCATACTTACACCTGATTTGGTTTAGGAGATGGGTATTTGCTGATGGTCTGTTTAAGAGAATTCTATAAGGTTGCTAGGCTGTTACTAGCTTAAGTCGATGCAATTCGATCTCGCCTTCCTGCAACATATCGGTGAGATTTAAGTCTTCTTCTTTTCTAGTGACAGCGGCAATAGTTACCGATATTGGCACTTGCTCGCCTCTAAACGAAAACGCTTCCGCTTTTAGAGATTTATTAACTTTCCTAATCACTACCTCGCAGCCTTTTTGGTCTACCCCTGGAAGTAGCATTCTAAATTCTTTGAAACTCGTTCGCGCCAATACATCCTCGTTACGGCGACGATCGGTTGCTATTAAGGAAAAATGCCTGAGCATTTCGTTAGCAACATTAGTGCCGAACTTTCTTACTACTTTATCCATGTCGTTAATTTCGATGGTGAGCAAAGACACAGGCTTGCTGTAACGCAGCGCTATGCCCATTACCCTTTGCCCAACTTCTATAAAGGTTCGATGGTTAAGGATGGTGGTAACCGGATCGAAGATGGCATTTTCTTGGTGTTCTATACTGATTTCTTCCATCGTCATTATTATGACAACGAACGGGAAAACGACAACGGAAAAAATCGCGCCGAGTAGGAAAATTGACATGCCTATATCGGTAGAATCCAGCGGTGAATCAGCGCGCAAGAACATCATGAACAGTCCTGCTACGGCAGTGAAGGCAAACAGTGCTATGGCCGTAAAAGCTCCAAAATTTGGATTCACGCTCATTATTGGTCGACGCTTGCGCTCTTGCTGAAGGCCTTTCGATATAATGTAAACATAGCTAGCGTCGAAGATTATTATCATTATCGTAAAAAGTCGGATTCGCCACATGATTTCATCACTAACGAGTGTGAAATAGTAAACACCAGCGATTGTTAATACGCACAGCGCAATAACTGTTATTACCAGCTTAGGCGATTCTTGATTCCAGAACTTGGCTAGACCGATTAGAAGCGGAATCCCGCCTAGCAGGGCAAAGCAATCAGCCAGAAATACAGACACAATTGCCGGCCAGATGCTTTGCGTAGCGAGTAATAAAGCGCCCGTGCTGGAAACGCTAAACGCGGTAGCAATGAGAAACAAGCCAGGAGTTTTTCTGTTTCCCGCCCAGTTAATAAAAAGTGCTGCGCCGGCAACAACTGAAACCAAAGCTAGCGCTGCTGTGAGTGTTAGATTCTCCATAAGGGTTGCTTAGATTGCCTCTGCAGACTTAAGGTCTTGAATGTCCGATTCGCTGAAACCCCAGTCTTGCAAAATGGATTCCGTGTGCTCGCCTGCAATGGCTGCCGCTGATTGCACTTGCCCTTGTGTTCTGCTGAATCTTGGCGCGGGTGCAGGCTGGGTAACTCCATCAATGTCGATAAAGGTGTTGCGAGCTTTGTTATGAGGATGGGCCGGTGCCTCTTTTAAGTCAAGAACGGGGGCGAAGCAAACGTCAGTGCCTTCCATCAAGTCACACCAAGCTGCTTGGGTCTTAGTTTTAAAAAGATCGGTAAGCTTGCCGCGCAGTTCTGGCCACTGCGATTGATCTTGCTGTGCCAAAAAAGCTTCGTCAGTGATGCCGCATTTTTGAAGTAACAGTGCGTAAAATTGGGGTTCAATAGAGCCGATGGAAATGTATTTGCCATCACTACATTCGTAGCTGCCATAGTAATGTGCGCCACCGTCGAGTTTGTTACTGTAGCGATCGGTAGTCCACATATTCATTGCCATGAGACCGTAGAATGGACTTAATAGACTTGCGGTACCGTCGGTCATGGCTGCATCTATCACTTGGCCTTTGCCTGACCTCCCTTTCTCTACAAGCGCTGCAAGCATGCCTGCAAGAAGGTACATCGCTCCGCCGCCAAAATCGCCCACCAAGTTTAGTGGAGGCGCGGGTGGACGATCTGAATAGCCCATGGCGCCTAGCGCGCCGCCAATAGAAATATAATTAATATCATGCCCTGCCGTTTGCGCGAGCGGGCCGGTTTGTCCCCAACCGGTCATGCGTCCATACACCAGGCCTGGATTGCGTTCGAGGCAGATGTCCGGTCCTAGGCCAAGTCTCTCCATGACGCCGGGCCTAAAGCCCTCAAGAAGCCCGTCGGCACTGTCAATTAGTCGTAAAGTTGCTGCAACTGCTGCAGGATTTTTTAAATCCAGAGCGATTGATTTGCGGCCGCGATTGAGGACGTTAGCGACATGCCCCGCGCCTTTATGGCTAAGTCGATCAATACGAATAACCTCCGCGCCCATGTCTGACAGCATCATGGCACAAAATGGGCCCGGTCCAATGCCAGCCATTTCAACAATACGTATTCCCTCAAGCGGTCCCATACAGCTCCCTCAATTTGTTGTCTAATCATTGGATCATAGGGGATACAGGGTGAACAATAAACGTTAATTAGCTGGTATTTTGTCTGAATTAGCGAACTCAAGGTCAAATTTGATTGGTTTCACTTTTGCAATTGATCATTTATGCTTAGATGTCTTTTTTACTATAAAAATAACCCTAGCGAGATTCCTTTATTATGGATTTAAAAGGTAAGACAGCATTTATAACTGGCGGCGCTTCCGGCCTTGGCTTGGCGACAGCCGAGAATTTTATTGCAGCCGGCGCCAATGTCCTGCTGTATGACTTAAACGCTGAGCAACTAGAGCAGCAAGCGGATCGTCTCGGTCCAAGCGCGGCATGGTATGCCGGCGACGTTGCTGATGAAGTAGCCGTAGCAGCTGGCGTTGCCAAGGCTAAAGAAGAGTTCGGTACTATTCATATCAATGTGAACTCAGCGGGTATTGGTGGAGCATCGCGCACCGTTGGAAAAAACGGACCGATGCCACTGGCCAAATTCGAGCATGTCGTCAGAGTGAATCTTATAGGGACATTTAACGTGCTTAGGTTATGTGCGCAGGTGATGCAAACTAACGATGTGCAAACAGAAGATAACGAGCGAGGGGTGATTATCAACGTTGCTTCCATTGCCGCTTTCGATGGCCAGACTGGGCAGGCAGCTTATGCCGCTTCCAAAGGTGGCATTGTGGCAATGACTTTGCCTATCGCCCGCGATCTAGCCAAGCGCGGAGTTCGCGTTATGACTATTGCGCCAGGGGTTTTTGAAACACCGCTACTGGCTCAAGCTCCAGATGAAGTGCGCGCTCCTTTGATCGCCATCACTCAGTTTCCAAAACGTTTAGGCAACCCAGCCGAGTTCGCTGAAGAGGTGGCTCATATCGTGAACTGCGGCTATCTCAATGGAGAAACGATTAGGCTCGACGCGGGTATAAGAATGCCTGCGTTGTAGGTAGCGTTATTATTCAATGAACTGCTACGCAAAGAACTGCTTTTTTAAGAAAGGTCCAAAATACTAATTAAAACCAGTCTGAATCAGACGAGAGGAATTATAGATGGCTGATGCATATATCGTAGGCGCTGTTAGAACGGCGACTGGCAAACGCAAGGGTAGACTTAGCGCAATTCACCCTATTGATTTGGGTGCGGCGGTGATAGACGAACTGCTCGATAGAACAGGCATTCCAACCGGTGCCGTTGATGATGTTATATTTGGGGTGGTTAGTCAGATTGGGGCACAGGCTGGAAATTTAGGCCGCAATGTATCGATGGCGTCCAAGCTTGATTTAGAAGTACCAGGTACAACTGTTGACCGACAATGTGGTTCTTCATTGCAAGCAATTCAATTTGGTGCCCAAGCTGTTATGTCAGGAACCCAAGACGTTATTATCTGCGGCGGTGTTGAAGCGATGAGCACGGTGGAAATCGGGTCAAATATTCGCGATGGCTTGGCACACGGTAGAGGAGTACCTAAAGGCGAGCGCCTCGAGGTTCAGTATCCTGGAATTCAATTTAGCCAGTTCGATGGAGCCGAGTTATTAGCCGAAAAATACCAAATAACGCGAAACGACCTTGACTCTTTTGCTCTTCTTAGCCATCAGCGTGCTGCAGCGGCCACCGATGCTGGGCACTTTAAACGAGAAGTTTTACCTTTAAATATCCATTTAGAAGATGGCAGTGACGATGTTCATCTTAAAGATGAAGGAATTCGCGCTGGGGCATCGCTAGAAGGGCTTCAAGCACTTAAAACCTTGCGTGAGGGGGGGGTTATTACCGCTGGTTCGGCTAGTCAAATTAGTGACGGCTCGGCTGCAATTATGGTAGCCAATGAGTCAGCTGTTAAGGCTTACAATCTTCCGGTTCGCGCGAAAATACACTCTCTTGCTGTGGTCGGCTCTGACCCGGTTATTATGTTAGAAGGGCCAATTCCTGCCACCCAAAAAGTGTTAGAAAAAGCTGGTTTAAAGATTGAGGATATTGACCTTTATGAAGTTAACGAAGCTTTTGGCTCAGTGCCGCTGGCTTGGGCAAAGGCCATGAATGCCGATTTGAATAAGCTGAACGTTAATGGTGGAGCTCAGGCACTTGGTCACCCGCTGGGCGCAACAGGAGCTAAATTGATGACCACTCTCGTTCATGAGCTCGAGCGCCGACAAGCAAGATATGGCCTCATAGCCATTTGTGAGGGCGGTGGTACTGCTAATGCTATGATTATTGAGCGTATGGATTCGGTTCAGGGCTAAGTTCTTGGCCTACGTTAACAGCAAATTCTGCTGTTATTGATTTATAGCTGGTTACCAGATGATAGACGAAAAGGGAATAAACTAGAATGCTGTTAGAAAACTACGAGTCACCCTGGATGGACGAAGAACTGCATATTATGCGTGCTGCTGTTCGCAAATTTATCGAACGTGAGTTTATCCCTCATATGGAAAAATGGGAAAAACAGGGGTTTGTTGACCGTGAGGCCTGGCTAAAGGCGGGTGAGTCTGGGCTTCTCTGTGCGTCAATCCCGGAGCAATGGGGCGGTGGTGGCGGCAATTTTAAACATGAAATGGTGTTAGTCGAAGAGCTTAGCTTTGCCAATATAAGTGGCTTTGGCAATAGCGTTCACTCAGGTATCGTGGCTCACTATATTAATTCCTACGGTACTGAAGAACAGAAAGGGCGTTGGTTACCAAAAATGGCGAAAGGTGAAATTATCTCCGCTATCGCAATGACCGAACCAGGTACCGGATCCGATTTGCAGGCGGTTTCTACAACGGCGATACGCGATGGTGATAATTATGTGCTTAACGGTCAAAAAACATTTCTGAGTAATGGCCAGATGGCAGATCTAATCTGCGTTGTTGCTAAAACCGATCCAACTGAGGGTGGCAAAGGTATCTCTCTTATTATGGTGGAAACTGCAGGTGTCGAGGGCAAGGGAGGTTTCTCGCGCGGGCGTAACTTAGAAAAACTTGGAATGAAGGCGCAGGATACGTCAGAGGTTTTCTTTGCCGATGTAAAAGTGCCGGTGGAGAATTTGCTCGGTTCCCACGAAGGTAAAGGATTTATTCAACTTATGGAGCAGCTGCCGCAAGAGCGGGTTATTATTGCAGCGGGGGCTTGTGCAGCCATAGAGAAAGCTTTACGGATTACATCCGAATACGTGAAAGAGCGTAAAGCGTTTGGAAAAAGGATATTGGATTTTCAGAATACCCAGTTTAAGTTGGCTGAGCGGTACACCGAAGCGAAGATTGCACGAGTATTTGTCGATGACTGCGCAGTAAAACTGGCTGAGGGTAAGTTAGACGACTCTACAGCCTCGATGGCCAAATGGTGGACAACTCAAAAGCAATGCGAAATTATAGATGAATGTCTGCAGTTCTTTGGGGGTTATGGATACATGATGGAGTATCCAATTGCTAAGATGTATGCCGACAGCCGGATTCAAAAGATTTATGGCGGCAGTAACGAAATTATGAAACTACTGATCGCTAGAGAAATCTAATTGGGCGCGGCATTAATGAATGAGCTTGGCAGTGATAGGGAATTGGCAGTTATGAGTAATAGACAGTTATGAATAGCTGCCAAATTTAGCCACGGAACAATTTGGTTATTGCTGATGGGTTGCTAACACAGCGAAACCCCGTGTGATTTGTCGCAGATGTCGGGTCTGCGGGCATTCTGGCACTGACTCGAAATCCGCTGCAGTAATCATCGGCGCAGAGGAAAGAGCCGCCTCGAATACTTCTTTTAGGAATGTTGGGCTCGTTTGGATCGAGACTAGCTGACATGTCCACACCAGCAGGATTTTTTGAGGGTCCGAAAGAATAATATTGTGGGTGATACCAATCGCCAACCCACTCCCAGACATTGCCGGTGATGTCGTGAAAGCCAAAATCATTGGCAGGGAAACTGCCTACAGGGGCAGTTGTCGGAAACCCGTCTACTTGAATATTCTTATTTGGAAAATCTCCTTGCCAAGTATTCGAAATAGCCTCGGTAAGATGCAGAGGTTGGTTTCCCCAGCTATAAATATTGCCTTCTTTACCGCCACGAGCTGCATACTCAAACTGTGCTTCGGTGG
>JBLHTH010000110.1:0-11757 GCA_047627195.1 Pseudohongiellaceae bacterium
CAACGTCGAAACTCTTAATTTCTCTAGCACTGTCACGCAGCGCTTTACATTGCATAGTTCAGCCACCTGTAAAGGCTTTAGGAAAGAAAGCAATGACTACAGGCTTCTCACCAGCGAACTGGGATAATGTGTAAGTCATGCCGTCGGATGCCTGTAGCTCGAAATCAGGCGCTTTTTCGCCCTCTTCCAAGGCCATGGCAAATTGGCTGCTCAGGGCTACAGCAGCGACAAGCGCCGGCAGTAATCCCTTAGCTAACCGATTGGCAAAATGAGACATAATTTTCTCCGTTTATGAACTAACAATTGAGCAACGGCTCAATCTGACACTGTTGTACCTCGACTAATACGAAAATGCTAGCCACATTGGATTAGTGACCTGTTTAAAGCTATCAATACCCACAGCGCTGTTCACCAAGCTAAAATCTGAAAAGGCTGCGCTCGGATCGGCTTAACTGAATAGACTCCGTCTCTAATTCAGCTATTTGCATATCCAAGCTTTGCTTTTCAGCTTCGGACAGTGAAGAACTGGTTAACTGAATGTCCCTAAGGCGTTCTATTGAGGTTTCAATTTGACGAGTATAGCGACGTAACTCCATGTTTTTAGCGTCACGCTGAGATTGTCGAAAGCGAGGGTTTTCAACTTGAACATTCTGGCATTGCCGCACGGCTCGACCTTGGGCATTGGTCACACTTCGACATCGAGACTCAGTTACATATCGGCTAGCTGTGCCCTCGAATGCGGTAAACGGGGTTCGAGCAATTGACCGAGCAAGCGTCAAATCAGTCTGTGTTTTAGCAAGAATAATACCTAATAGTTTCTCTGGTTCAAGATTCGCCTGTAACTCGATACGATTCAATTCTCTCGAGTAAAACTCACTGAGATCGGTTGCTCGCTCCATGAGTCCCCTGGAATTAAGACTCAAAATATTCTCTCGCACAACTCTAAGACTCCATCGACCATATTCTTCTATAGCCGCGATATAATTTGAATCCTCTGCTGAATAGACTCGTCTGGCAACAAAAAAATCCAGCTCATGAAGGTCATCCACCTCCTCCCAATCTTGAAGTTTGCCGTTGTTAAGAATAAGGGCGTCGATAATGGGTAATTGCTCGGCACTATAGAGACCGGTGTTAATTCTAGCGACTTGAAGAGCACTTCTATGCAAGCCAACAGCACTCTCATAGTCTTCTATTTCATTATAAAACGCCCCAAAGTCTGAATACGCCTCTTGTAAGGCAGGATCATATACTCCTAAATCACTTTGCATGGCTATGATGCCTGCTTGCCTAGCGCTGCGCTCTCTCCTAATGTTGAGTATGCGAGCCTCCTGTGCAGCGATTTCTTCAGGCGATAGTTCCAAACTCTCAGTGCCTTGGCTATCTTCAGCGCTTTCACTATCGACATCCTGTAAAGCGTTGAATTCAAATTGAAAACCATCATCAGGGTCAACTTCCACCTGAGCCTGGGCAAAAGAAAAAAGTAAGCATAGTGCTAGGCTGCAAAAAAATCGCGCTGAAACACTATTCATATTTGGGTTTTTCAACACTCGCTTGGCAAACCTTCTCAACACAATTGAATTTTTCATAAGCCAATAATAAAGCCTTCCTCACTTTCTTGCAGTTGATGATTACACTGGGTAGCTACCGTTACTATGAACAGCGACAGCTCCAATCGATGGCTTCGTCGAAGCGATGATGCCCCTGCCCCAAGCCGACCTGGCTAGCCATCACTGCAATAACCACGCTTCAAGCGCCGTCAACCTGAATCAGATCTGAACCGCTGAGAAATCACCGCCCTCGCTATAAATCAGCTAGCCGGCACAATCCTATCCAACCTACTATCAAGCTTAGTTTTATCCAAAGATAAGCGCCTGAGCCTACTATGACCAGATATCCAATCAGAAACAATCACCGCGCCTTGTAATCCTGCCTTTGATAACTGCCAGATCAGACAATAAGCAGAGTATCCATCATCCGACTATTCCAGCGCCCAGCTAGCACCGGTCTTTTCGGAAACGAGCTGTTATTGCAAAGCAGGATCAAACTCACATCATTACGCTCGGCATGACAGCAACGCCGAGAACCTAACGAACGAGAAAGATTTGGGCCGTCTAACTAATTCCAATCAAACAAAGCCACAGTGCAACCCAAAGATATGGAACGATCAATAATTTAAGAAATTTTTGCTCTTTGTAATAACTAGGCTAAAGCAAGGCAAACCAATCCGAAGAAAAACGACTCCTTCCATGAACTAGTCTTTGACATCGCTATGGAGGTCCAAAAACTTATTCACCAAACAACCATTCACCCCCTTAAGCTTTTTCGAATCTCGCCACTTAACTTTAGAACGTGGCAATTGGGTTCAACGGAGACCCGGTTCCGCCTTCGATTTTCAACGGGGCGCTGGTAAATAGAAATTCCCACCTATTTTGAAGGCGAGCCTCTTTCGCCACAGCTTCTAAATCTAGATTATCAAAAATAGGCGTTCCCATCGCCACCAAAAATATCAGATGAACTGGATGAGTGTAGGTTTCTACGCCTGATGGAAAAACATCCAGCGCGACGTCGCTGCCGATCATTGCTATGTCCTTGGCTTTAAACCAAGATGCCGCACTGGCATGCAAACCCGCTGACTCTGCAGCCACATTCCAAGGACCAAGAGACTCGCGGCGTGCCCATCTTCCTGTTCTTACCAGAACCACGTCTCCAGACTGGATCACTATACCTGTATCTCTCTCCCAAGCATCGAGATCTGCATCAGTGATTGGAGTGCTTAATTCCAGCCACTCCTTTCCTTTATAGGCTGCCATGTCAATCAATACTCCTCGGCCAAAAATGCCGTTCTCAAACGCGGTGATTGCTAACTTGCCGCAACCATCCCTAGTAACCTCATTTTCTGAGTAACCGTTATACATGGTCCCCTCATGAAATCGGTGACACAAGGCATCCAAGTGGGAGTGGGCATATCCATGATAGCTAACGCCAATTGAATCACCTGACCAAGGCCCAGGACTGCTGCCTACAGAAGTCATCTCATGCTCATAAGGATTGCCGTTATCAGGCGCGGCTTCGGTCAGGACTTGATGGGCCATGGAAACAGAAATACCGGATTGGACCAGCCGAGAGGCAGCAATTCGGGTTTCAGCGGTTATTAAATTTAAGCTACCCAGTTCGTCTTCTGTACCCCAGCGCTGCCAATTGGACAAACTCATCATCCAATTATCAACCACAGATTTCTGCAACTGAGCGCTAACGTTGCCTGAAAAAGCTGCCGAGGCCATCAGAGCCAAAAAAATGCTTATTATTTTCAGTTGCTTACAAGTATCAATCATTTTAATTTCCCCAGTGCCCTCGCGAGTGCTCTCGTGAGAATTTTCATCAGTATTGGCCAGTTTAGCATCTAGGGTCAAACTACCTGACGCACCAGTAATAGCGGTCATAAGTTAAGCAGGCATAAAGGCTGTTTCTTTCCTATACTTCGAAAATAACACGTCAGGAAAATGTTCCGATTAAAGCGCTCCTCCCAAAACTTTCCTTGAGCCTGGTTTTTTGCCTGCTTTCGGCATTTTCTTCATTATTGCTAGGTCAACAGCAATTGCTGTTGCTACCAGGGGCAACCGATTGGGCAAGCGCCTCTGACGCTCGAACCAATGATTTTTCAGAAGTAGGGCTTGTTGGAGAGATTCCTTTTGGGACCGAAAGCGCTTGGCTTCATTTAGATATGAAGAACAGTGAAGCCGACGTACTTTATTTTCCATCCAATAGCTTTAGCCTGTATCGCGTCTTTTCCGACACCAAGGATTCACTGCTGTTTGAGCAAAGAGACCCGAAAGTCAAACTGGCCAACTGGAACCCTCAAACCAATATTCCTCTTAGTCGAAGCTGGGGCAGTAGCTTTTTTCTGCAGCTAGAGACAGATGCGAGTAACGCATTACCGATTGAAACAGATACAACGCCGGTAGTCCCGTTTCGCTTTTTAGAGTTCACTGAATACGACGAAATTCAATCGGCGGCACTTATCAACAATGGCATGTACTACGGTGCCATTCTACTGATGTCTGTGTTCTCGCTATTGTTGTCAGCTTTTAATAGGGATCCCGATGCTTGGAAGCTTGGGATCACATTACTGACATGGTTTGTGGCAGTGTTCTCAGTCTGGGGCTATGGCAGCGCAAAGTTACCTTTTGGGATCCAAGATATTCTGCTATCCACATCAAATCAGGCATTGGCTCTCGCCACGTTTGCCTCTGCCTGGTTTTGCCAATCCTTCTTGGCGCAATCGGCGAGCGGCTTCTGGGCATTTAGGTTGTTAAGAGGATGTATGTGGGCGAGCTTTGTCTATTTATTAGGTTCGTTATTCATTGGTATCAGCTGGGAAATAGCAATTTTACTTATGCTTGCAACTGGCGCCTGCAGCGTTCTTACGAGTATCTCAGCGGCACTAAATGGAGATAAGGCAGCCAATTATCTGCTGGGCGCTTCCGCGTCTTCAGCCCTGCCGTTCGCTTTTTTAGGCTTTGCTCCACTGAGCCAGCAATCAGCAATAGCTTCTGGAATGATATCGCTAATATTTATTATGTTAGCCCTGATGCAAAGGGCCGGAGTTCGCTTCCATAACTTGGGCCTACAGGCAAAAACCGCCTCTGAGCGCGAACGCTTTCTCGCCAGCATGAGCCATGAAATTAGAACACCACTAAACGGCATCATAGGTTTCAGCGAGCTTTGCAGCCAAGAAAAGCTAGAGGGCGATACAAAATACTATTTCCATCAGATAGATCGTTCCTCGAAGATGTTATTAGGGATAGTCAATGACGTGCTCGACTACTCCAAGCTTCAAGCCTCGGAGGTAAATTTAATATTTGAGCCCATGTCGGTTAAGAGGACCCTTGAAGATGTCATCACTATTAATAGACCTTTTGCGAACCTCAATTCAATTGAGCTGGACTATGAGATCAGTGACGACGTTAGTGAGTACATAATCACGGATCCTTACCGCTGCGCACAGGTGCTAATCAATCTGTGCGGCAACGCGGTAAAGTTTAGCCGTAACGGCCATGTAAAAATAAAGGTCTCGCTGGATAAAAACCACATACAGTTTGAAGTGATAGATAATGGTATTGGCATCGAAAAGGATTTGTTGGCAGGTTTGTTCAATCCGTTTTATCAAGCCGATGCTAGTACTGCCAGAAAGTTTGGCGGTACCGGCTTAGGATTGGCGATTGCCAAACAGCTATGCCAGCTGTTGGAGGGTGAGCTGACTGCGGTCAGTGAAAAAGACAAAGGCAGTACATTTACCTTCCGTCTGCCCTATAAAAAGGGCACAGCTCCGGAGACACCAACAAAGGCCGACATAAGCAAACTCATCGGCAAAAGAGTCCTGCTCGCTGAAGATAATGCCGTTAATCTTCTCCTCGCTACCCGAATTCTAGAGAAGAATGGTTTGCTAGTCGATCCTGCTGAAAACGGGGAAATTGCTTTGAAAAAAGCCTCTATCAATGACTACGACTTCATTTTAATGGACATGCAAATGCCCATACTCAGCGGGACTGAAGCTACCCAGAAAATACGCAATACAGGCTTTATGCAGCCAATCATTGCAATGACCGCCAACACCACCGATTCTGACAAAGAGGCCTGCTTCAGGTCTGGCATGAACGACTATCTAACAAAACCGATCGAACAACAGCAGTTATTGAAAACACTAGAGATATGGTCAACTGTTGCCTGATTTAATAGAAGCATTGGTTTATGCGAAGTCTTTATTACCATCGCCGCGGCCACGCGCATTAGACCACTTATAGCCCTCCACCTGACTAAAAACCCTTCACTAATCCTTTCAGCTTTGCTTTCATGCACATTCTAAGGAGAACCTTTATGTTGTTGTTAAAAACACTATCCCGATCCGCAGGATTTATCACAATCGCTGCCTTATCGGCAGTCTCAAGCAATGCCGATGAGGCGCAGATGCACGCAATAGCAGAAGCGGTATCCGCTGCGCAAATCGAAGCAAACATCTCCACGTTAGCAAATTTCGGCACTCGCCATACACTGTCTGAAACACAATCAAACACTCGCGGCATTGGCGCCGCCCGCCGCTGGATGGAAGCAGAATTTAATTCGATCTCTCAGAAATGTGGTGGCTGCCTCGAGGTGTTTACGGTAAGCGGCATTGTATCCGGCACTGACCGAATTCCTGACCCGGTCGAAGTCGTCAATGTCATCGCAATCTTAAGAGGGTCACAGGACCCCAATCGATTTACGCTGATGAGCGGCGATATTGATTCGCGCATAAGCGACCCGATGAATTTTGTGTCTGATTCCCCTGGCGCCAATGATAACGCCTCTGGCTTGGCAGGCGTAATTGAAGTGGCGAGAGTGCTCAGCCAGCACCGCTTTGCAAGCTCAATCGCTTTCGTCGGTTTATCGGGAGAAGAACAAGGACTAAATGGCGGTGCCATTTTAGCAGAACATATTATCAACGAAGGCTGGGACTTAAATGCCGTCATCAACAACGACATGATTGGCAATATCACCGGTGTCAACGGAGTAACTAATAACACGACCGCTAGGGTGTTCTCAGAAGGCACCCGCTATGTAGAGACAGAAACCGAAGCCCGCCAACGTCGTTATCAAGGTGGTGAAGTTGATTCTGCTTCCAGAAACATTGCCCGCTATGTGGATATGATGGCTGATCTCTACATTCCTAATTTGGATGTGATGATGGTCTATCGCTTAGACCGATTTGGTCGTGGCGGCCATCACCGACCGTTTAATGAAGCCGGCTTTCCAGCGGTCAGAATTATGGAGACCAACGAGAACTACACTCAGCAACACCAGGACCTCCGAGTTGAAGACGGCATTACTTACGGCGACACTCTAGATCATGTGAATTTCGCCTATGCGGCAAAACTAACCGCCCTCAACGCAGTCACTCTCGCTTCGATGGCCGCGGCTCCGGCGCCTCCGGCTAATGTTTCTATTCGTGGACAAGTGTCACCTGACACAACATTGAGCTGGAAAAAGGTCAATGGTGCGACAGCTTATCGCCTACATTGGAGGCTTACTACATCCCCCACTTGGGATTTCCACAGAACTGTTGGCGATGTTGAGAGCTTCACCTTGGAAAATATTGTTATCGATAATTATTTTTTTGGAGTTTCTAGCATTGGACTTGATGGCAGCGAGAGCCCCGTTGTCTTCCCTGGGGCGGCAGGGTCGTTTGACTAATCGCCTAAAGTTAAGTCGGGCAGGCACTGGCAGAACTGTGCGACTGCCTACTTAAACCATGCCCGCGCAGCGACACGGCGGGTCTAAGGCATCAGCTGCGTAGTAAGTGGGACATGAGGTTAAGGCATGGATGACAAGCGCAGCCACACTGATCGTCAGTAACACCTGAGAGCCACCAGTGTTGAGTAGTGCGCGCCTAACCGACCGCCGTCAGCCCTATCATCCCCCCAGCGCCCTCGAGCAGCTCGACTTTTTTAGCGGGCGAATGACCGTAGCCCCCATGACAAACTTTAGGGGCTAGGTTACTCTGCTAGCCGCACTGCATCACATAGCTAGCTTACGTATCGACTAAAAACAAGATCATCAACGGAGTCTACCCATGAAGAAATCATTGCTGCTTACATCCATCGCCTTCATTACTGCCGCAACAACGTTCACCACTATTAATTCCCAAGAGAATGAAATGAGCTTTTTCATCACCAGTGTCGGTTCTGGAGATGGCGCAAATATAGGTGGTTTGGCCGGAGCTGATGCTCATTGTGCAGCACTGGCATCAGCCGCGGGTTCGCGCGGCAAAACATGGCATGCCTATTTAAGCGCGCATAGCAGCGATAATTCGCCAAATGTAAATGCTCGAGAACGCATAGGGTTTGGTCCTTGGTACAACGCTAAAGGTATTCAGGTTGCAAGCAATCTTAATAATTTGCACTCAGAATTCATGGACCTAGGAAAAAGCAGTTCCTTGGATGAAAATGGAAGCATGGTCAAAGGCCGCGCAGACACCCCAAACCAACACGACATCTTGACTGGATCTACACTTGATGGCCGAACCGTCGATGACGGAAGCAACCATACCTGCAATAACTGGACAAGTAATGACCAAGGCACAGCCCACGTTGGTCATTTTGACCGCACCGGCGGCGGCCAAAATCCAACTTCTTGGAATAGTGCGCACGGCTCTAGAGGGTGTAGCCAAGACGATTTGATAGGCACCGGCGGCAACGGCTACTTTTACTGTTTCGCAATCTAGCAGAGTTATTCACACACTTGACTTAGAGATTTGCCTTGAAGCTTTCTCTTCAAGCCAGACTGTTAAAAACACGATAAACTGGTGCGATTGAAATTCACTCAATCGCACCATTTTTTCGAGTCACTTACTCGTGCAAGTAATCAGGGTAGAACAATGAAGCTTTATGGGATGGGACAATCTCGGTCAATGCGCGCCCTTTGGGCGTTAGAGGAAGCAGACATTCCCTATGAATACCAAGAAGTCACGCTGCGCACCGATGCTACAGATGCCGACAGTGCAAAACATCCAAGTTACTTAGAGCTGAATACTCAGGGCAAGGTCCCAACGCTGGTGGATAATGACTTAGTCATCACCGAATCTATGGCTATCCTCAATTACATCGCAAGGTCAGCACCGGAATCCGGGCTTTTGCCCAAAGCGAGTATGGCCGCCTATGCAAAGCATGATGAGTTGGTGTCATTTATTTTGCTCGAACTTGAACAACCCCTTTGGACTCGAGGCAAGCATTTATTTGCCTTGCCGGCGGCACACCGCGTACCCGCTATACTTGAGACCGCTACCTTCGAATTCGCCAAAGCTATAAAATGCCTAGAACATTTGACTGCAGGTGGTGAGTTTGCCATCGGTAATCAGTTTAGTTTAGTGGATATCTTGCTAGCCCAAACGCTGAATTGGGCCGTTCGTTTTGACTTCCATGTCCCTGAGAATTTAGTCGCTTACAAGGACCATCACTATCAGCGTCCGGCCATGCAGCGTGCTCTAGCAGTTATTGCATAAATCAATTGTCGAGACTGATGAAAAAACTAACTACATTTGCGGCCTTTTATATTTTTAGCCTTGCCGCGGCAGGTCAACCTGTCCCCCCTGTCGGTGACTCAAATAGCTTGGAGGCGCACCTCTTGCAGGCTTTTGTCGCGTCTAAGGCATCACAAAGGGCCTCCCTGTTTCATATAGGAATAGAGGCTCAGCAACATGGCGATGGCTATTTAGTCACGGCGGTTCTCGAAGATTACCCAGCTTTTTATGCCGGCATTAATCGAGGGGACATCATTGTCAATTCCAACGGTGGTCCCTTTCATCCAATCGCATCCTTTAACAATAAAGTTAGCGCTCAGTATGATTTAGCTATTGATAGGGCTGGAAACCGTTTTGATCTGACGGTCACGCCGGTATTTGAGAACTTATTCGATAGTTACCGAAATGCAACCGCGAGTAGCATTCAAGAATTCAGCGCTGGCAACAAAGTGATTGGCTACATCAGGCTCTGGGCACTGTCCCGAACTACCGCTGATGTCATAAGCTATCAAGCATTGATGGAGGACTTAAGTCACTGCGATGGCCTGATTCTAGACTTACGTAGCTCATACGGGTATCTAGACGACATTTACGTAAATTCACTAATTCCGAACCCGTCAGGAACTGACTATTTTGGCAAATCTGTGGTTGTTATAGTCGATAGCAAAACCTCGGCGCAGGGCTCGCAGCTCGCACGCAAATTAAGGCGTTTGGATCGCATAGTGGTGCTGGGCGCTGAAACTAACGATGGCTTGAAGCCAGAGTTGGATGTGCCCTACCCCTTCACGCAGACTAGCCGAGGCGACCCCCAATTTGAGACAGCTTTAAATCGCCTTCTAGGAACGATATAAAGTTTAATGACGATTAGCTTGGCTGACGTCTTAGATCATCAATCAAGAGTCAGAATCTGTCTCGAAATGAAGAGCATGATGATCAAAGCCATGTTCGATTGTGGGCTTGATGATCTTAAAATAAGGTGAAAGATCAAAGTCCCTAGGCGTAAAGTGGGTAAAGTGGCGCTTATAGTAAAGTGGTACTTCTCCATCTTCACCGTTATCAAAAACGGTAGAAGATAAATCAGCGGAGTGCTTCGATTCATCTCCAAAACGATCAGCACGGCCGTGCAGCGGCAAGACTGGATAGTCGATAAACTGGAAGGTCTCCGCGATCAAAGTTGAGCATATTGCCTTGGTAGGCTCGCCGCTGCCAAAGTCAATCATGGCTCTACGATAACGCACAGGTACCGCAGGTCTTTGAATCAGATAGCGAGTCAAATCCAATACATTACGAAGATCATACTTGTGCCCCAACTTACCTTTCGCAAAATCGACCAATCTATCTTTGTCGTTCTGGTTAAGGTTGACTGGCCTGCATATTCTGAGGTTAAAACCCTTATAATGATCAATAGCTATTAGCCGCACTCCAGCTTGCAAATCCGCTTCAAGCAAATTCGGCGCAGACGCTGGCTCTCCCTTTAACCCAACAAACAAAGTCGCATGAGACCAAGAAGACTGAGTAAGGTACTTAATAGCGGAGCTGATTCGTGTATTACCCTCCACTAAGAGGATATCCCCCGTTTCCAGGACATCTGCCACTTGCGCAGTGGAGACTGTATCTAAGCGCCGATACCCGCGTAGAGGTTTTGAGAGAAAAGCGGCTAATTTACCGCCAATAGCTCTATTTATAGTGTTCACCATTAGCGACTACTTAACCTATCCATATCTCAGGTATACTGACTGACCTTTTTCTGCTGATGCAGTATAAACCGCTTCATCTAGCGTAATCGAGTCAGTGTAATCGAATTGCTATTTATTCCATAGGAGTAACAAAAATGACCAAGGCCTATAACAAATTTTACATTAACGGCGAGTGGGTCCAACCAGCCGACCGAAAAACGCTTGATGTTATCAACCCGGCGACCGAAGAAGCCTTCGCAACTATAAGCTTAGGAACCGCCAACGATGTCCATGACGCAGCCCTAGCCGCCCGTGCAGCGTTTCCTGCTTGGTCCAAATCCACCGTCGAAGAACGAGTGACCGTCATCAACAAGATTATTGCCGGCATGAAAGCTCGTGCCGATGAACTAGCCATGGCGATTTCAAACGAAATGGGCGCTCCCATGAGTCTGGCCAAGACAGCTCAGCTGGGCGCAGGCATGGGTCATTTTATGGCTGTGGTACCAATAATTGAAAATTTCGTTTTCGAAGAAGTTCGCGGAACCACAAAGGTAATAAAAGAGCCCGCCGGCGTTTGTGGCTTTATTACTCCTTGGAACTGGCCACTAAATCAAATTGCTTGCAAAGTTGCTCCAGCACTAGCAGCAGGTTGCACAATAGTCCTCAAGCCAAGCGAAGTCGCGCCTATCAGCGCATATATCCTTGCCGAGATTATTGCTGAGGCGGGCTTACCGCCAGGCGTGTTCAATATGGTTAACGGTGACGGCATCATAGTAGGTGCGGCTATATCTAGTCATCCAGAAATAGACGTAGTGTCATTTACAGGATCAACTCGTGCCGGGCGTGAAGTAGCGAAAGCAGCCGCTGATGGCATTAAACGTGTAACGCAGGAACTAGGCGGCAAATCCGCCAACATTATTCTTGATGACGTTGATGACTTTGCTAAAGCAGTCAAAAACGGCGTTACTAGCTGCTTCGGCAACAGTGGCCAGTCATGTAACGCGCCAACTAGAATGTTAGTACCAAAGG
>JBLHTH010000111.1:0-11458 GCA_047627195.1 Pseudohongiellaceae bacterium
TTCGTCTCACCACAAAGACTGAATGAACATCGGGACAGTCTTCAAGCGCCTTGTCCACATTCGCTTTAAGGGGCACGGTGCGGCCGCCCCGAACGCCTTCGTCTGCGGTGATAACTGTTTGGCAATCAGAGTCCAAAATTCTGTCTTTCAGTGATTCCGGTGAGAAGCCGCCGAATACCACAGAGTGCACTGCTCCAATGCGCGCACAAGCCAGCATTGCATAAGCAGCTTCCGGGATCATTGGCATGTAGATGCATACCCGATCGCCTTTTTTAACGCCTCTGGATTTCAGAGCATTTGAAAACTTACCTACCTGATTATAAAGCTCTTGGTAGCTTATGCTTTTATGATCACAGGGTTCATCACCTTCCCAGATAATGGCTGTTTGATCTGCGCGTCTCTCAAGATGTCTATCGATGCAGTTAAAAGCAACGTTCAGCTTGCCGCCACCGAACCAGCTTGCATTGGCTTTGCTAAAGTCACAGCTCATCACCGTTTGCCAAGGCTGATGCCAATGGATGAGTTCACCGGCTTGCTCTGCCCAAAATTCCTCTGGAGACTCGATAGACTGTTTGTATAACTTATCGTAAGTCGCAGGGGTTAGATGGCTTCGTTGTGCGCTGTCAGGGTCTACTGGATAAACTTTGTCTTTTGACATTACTAATTATTCTCTTACCTTGATTTATGTTCAGTATGGTGGGAACGGGGCACCACTATGTGCGTAGACGAGCACTGAACGGACGGCGGGTTTAGTGTGATGCTGGTGCTTAAGTTGGTAAATACTGTACGGCAAAGAGGCAGTCTGCGCCAGTCGATTAAGCCGGCGGCATAGGTGCTTGCGCTTGCGCTGACTGGATGTTCACTAGCGCACGTGAATATTGTCAATCAATCTGGTTTTGCCTAAGAAGACCGCGGCTAATATGGTAAGTTCGCTGTCCGTAACAGAGGCGGGACTGAGGCTTTTGGAATTGCAGATTGAGAAGTAGTCAACTGTGAGCCCCCGTTTGTCTAAGCGGTTTTTCGCGCCTTCCTCTATGGTCTTGGAATCGTATTTAGCGACCTTTAGTTGGCTCGCAGCCCATTGCAGAGTGGCATAGAGTTCTGCCGCTAGATCTAACTGGTGGGGCTCTAAGTAGTTATTACGGGAGCTCTTTGCAAGACCGCTTGATTCCCTCTCGGTTTCTATTCCCACCACCTTGACTGGCATTCTTAAGTCATTTACTAGTTTATTGATCACCAAAAACTGTTGATAATCTTTTAAGCCAAAGTAGCTAGCTGTTGGCTGTACTATATTCAGCAATTTACAAACAATGGTCGCAACACCGTCGAAATGCCCAGGCCTGGATTGCCCGCAGTAGTTTGCACTAACCCCAGGCACGTGAATTGTAGTTTCGTCATTAGGGGCGTTTCCGTACATTTCAGCGACGCTAGGTAAAAAAACAATGTCACAGTTGGCACTATTGAGCTTTTCTTTATCGGCTTCGAGTGTTCTTGGGTAATTTGCTAAATCCTCACCAGGACCAAATTGAGTAGGATTGACAAAGATCGAGCAGACGACCAAATCACAATCGCTAACCGCCGCATTAATCAGCTTTAAATGGCCACTATGAAGATTTCCCATGGTGGGGACTAGGCCAATACTTTTCTTGCCTTTGGCATTGGCCAGTAAGGTTTGGAGCTCTTTAGTGGAAGTGACGATTTTCATACTGTTATCGGTGCTCTCGCCAAGGTTATTTTTGCAGATTAATGAAAACAGTGTTCTTCGGTTGGAAACGTACCGTTTTTAACGGCTTGCGCGTAAGCGTTTATTGCGCCGGGAATGCCGTTGGTTGACTCAACCAGAAAGTTTTTCACAAATTTTGGTGTGATCGGTGAGATACCTAATACGTCATGAAGAACCATGATTTGGCCGGTGGTATCTGGCCCGGCTCCTATTCCGATAACGGGTATGTCAACTGAGTTAGTAAGCTCTTTGGCTAATGATCTCGGCACACATTCCAATAACAGCAGATTTGCTCCAGCATCCTGCAAAAGGTGAGCTTCTTCGATTATGGCTTGGGCCTGCTCGGTGTCACGGCCTTGGACATGAAAGCCTCCTATTCGGTTGACCGACTGAGGGGTTAATCCCATATGTGCACATACTGGAATGCCGCGCTGGGCCAATAACTTAGTGGTGTTGGCTATCCATGCGCCGCCTTCGAGTTTAATAATATGTGCGCCTGCTCGCATCAATGATGCGGCATTTTCAAGAGTTTGAGTCTCGGAGGAATAACTCATGAATGGCATGTCCGCCATTAGCAGGGCGCCTTTATTGCCGCGCTTCACACACTGCATGTGATAGATAATATCTTCCATTGTCACCGGCAGGGTGCTGTCATGGCCCTGTAAGACCATCCCTAGTGAATCTCCGACAAGAATGACCTCAACGCCTTGCTCACCAAGAATGGAAGAAAAGCCGGCATCATAAGCGGTGAGGCAGGCGAATTTTTCGCCTTTTTCTTTTATCTTTTGCAACGTAGTTAAAGTGATATTTCTAGTTTTAGATTGGGTGCTCATAGGGTGTGCTCTTCAATGATTCAATTTCAAAGGCTTGGCTTGGGTGCTTAGGAGATATTGCCTGTCGGACTATAACAGCGACGGGCGTGGGTTGAAATATTGGGTGCCATTCGGCGCGGATGAGATGTAGTCCACCAGCTGATTGTAATCATCTTCATTGCGAACTAAGTCAATCTCGGCGCTGTTAACAATCAACAGTGGTGTTCGAGAGTAATAGTGGAAAAACTCTGTATAGGCTCGATTCAAATTTTCCAGATATTCTAGTTCAATGAGCTGTTCTGCGGCTATTGCGCGTCGCTGAATTCGATTTAGCAAAACTTCCGTTGGGGCTTGTAAGTAAATCACTAAATCAGGTTTTGGCGCATCGATAGTTAAATGGTCAAAAACTTTGAGGTAAAGCTCATACTCATCGGTGTCTAAATTTTGCTGGGCAAACAGCTGATCCTTGTCAATTAAGAAGTCTGCAACCCGCACTTGTTCGAAGAGGTCATCTTGCCTAAGTTCTTGGATTTGCTGAGAGCGTTGAAAAAGGAAGAAAAGCTGTGTTGATAAAGCATGCTGTCTTGGATTTTGGTAGAAACGCTCTAGAAAAGGATTCTCTTCAGCTTTTTCCAGCAATAAATCGTAATTAAAGGTATCCCCTAGTCGTTTGGCTAGACTTGTTTTGCCAACACCGATAGGCCCCTCAACAGCAATGAATCGGGGTATGGTTTTAGAAAAACTGGACGACGGGTTCATCCCGTTTCTCCTGTACCTCGGCTTGGCTTGCGGCTAGGCTTTCGGTTTAATCGATTCGACGCTTTAGCCACGGACATTGCAAGCTCCCTGCGTTGGTCTTGATCCGCTAACTGAAAGTCCGTCCACCATTGCCCAAGTCCGCCTAATTCTTCGCCGCTCTGCTCACGCAGGAGCAGAAAGTCATATGCTGCTCTAAATCTCGGGTGAGCGAAAGAGCTTTCTATGCTGCGCTTGTTGCGGCGCGCAAGGCGCAGCTGCAGTTCCCAAATTTCTTTGGCTGCAATCGTAAATCGCTTTGGTACGGCGGTAAAAGGTAACTGCTCTAAAATAACGTCGTTTGCAGTATTCTGGTGGCGCTGATAGTCGTTAGCGCTAGTGGGGGAAATCGATGCTATACGGTTTTGAAGAACTGGCCACAATAGTGCGGCAAATAAAAATGCTGGTGTGACTGACTTACCCAAGGCGAGCCTTGAATCGGTATTAATCAGCGCCAGATCTAAAAGCCTTGAAGAGTTGTCAGGTCCACTAGAAATCGCTTTCATGGTTGGAGCGAATAAATAATCACCGACCCTACTTTGGCGCAGCAGCTCAAATGTTTTTAAAGCATTACCGCCGGTTAGAAGTTTGATGGTCTCGTCAAATAAGCGTGCTGAGGAGATTGATTCAAGAAGATACGCTAGCTTATCAATGGGCTCGGCTGTGGCGGCCTCAAGATCGAAATCTAGCTTCGCTGCAAATCTGATAGCTCTCAACATCCTTACCGGGTCTTCGCGATACCTTGCTTCTGGATCGCCAATCATTCGAATCGAACGAGAATTTAAATCTTCAATGCCGCCACAAAAATCGAGTACCCTGAATTGATCTAATGAGTAATAAAGAGCGTTGATCGTAAAATCTCGGCGCAGAGCATCCTCATCGATGTTGCCATAAACATTGTCTCTTAGAATCATTCCACTGGTGGAGTGGGCAGAATCTAATTCTTTGATTTTTCTTCTGGAAGCACCGTCTGCAATTTCATTTGAGGCATCGTGGTTGGCCCGGAATGTTGTTACTTCGATGATTTCGCGGCCATAGCGAATATGTACTATCTTGAATCTACGCCCAATAATTCTCGCGTTTTTAAACAGTGAATGTACCTGCTCCGGTGTTGCGCTAGTGGCTACATCGAAATCTTTGGGCTTTTTCCCCAGCATGATATCTCTGACGCAGCCGCCAACCAGGTAACCGTCAAAGTTACCTTCGCCTAGCCGGTACAATACCTTCAGGGCATTTGGCGATATCAATTTTCGAGAGATATTGTGGTCTTCTCGATTGATGATTTTGGCTTTTTCGAACCCGGGTGAGTTTTCAATGTGATTCATAATAAGGGCCGCCTGAAAAGCCGATTCGCGTCTTCCTTTAGACTGGCCCGAATTTGCCGCTCAAGAATTTCGCCGAAATATAATCCGGTATAGCCGGTATGAAGGGCAGTTGGGAAGGTATGGTTTGGTTTGAACAAGCAATACAAAGTCAGCTCACAGCAGAAGAATTAGCCAAAGCATGATACACGCAGATTTGTAAAATAAAACCCTGAATGAGGTGAATATAGGCAAGATAGCGAGCAAGGTGGTTCATTAATATAGCAAGTGAATAAAAAAGGGAGATATAAATATCTCCCTTTTTAAGCGTACTTATTATTATTATAGCTATTATTTATCTATTTATTATTATTCTTCTTGTGGGAGCCCAAAACGAACAACCATAGTATGTAGGTGGTGATATTGAGCCGTATTGACCAAATAAAGTCTTTTTTAGGCCACAAACCCAACCTTTTATTATTAACGCACTTATCTCAGCTTTGTAACTCAGTAATGCCATTTTTTTTATTATTAAGGCTTATTATTATTATTTATTTTTATTGTTTGTATATACAAAGCAGTTAGCGTGCCAGTTTATTTTACTCTAACTAAAACAATGTGTTACAAAAATAAGGACAAAATCTTTGCATTTTTTCGATTGTTTTTGTTACTAATAATCCCTGATAAATGGGTAGAAGGGTAGCTGGTAACATATATTGCCAAAAGGTAACAAATGGGACCTGAGTCCATTCGCTTCAGTCTTCAGGGCCAAATTAGGCGCAGTAAGACTAATATTAAAGAACAAAGGCACGATGACTAAGGATACTTAAATTGATTTTTGCGATGCCTTGGCTGCGGCTGGGTAGCGGCATAGCAGCAACCAAGGCATCGCCACGTGCTTGAAGCAATTAGACTGCTTGCTTCTTTTTACGGGGAATTCCGAATCGCTGCCTGCGCTCCCAAAGGCATTTACGACTAATGCCCAGTTTTTTGGCCAGCTGCGTCTCATTCATGGCGTCTTGGTGTTCAAGAACGAAGCGCTGAAAGTAATCTTCTAAAGACAATTCTTCGATTGGCTCGGAGATAACTGGAGCCACAATGTGACTCACATTATTTGCTTCATTTTGCGTGTTCACAACGTCCGCTTCAATTGCCAGTAGTTCCTCTCCGATTTCGCTGGTCTCGGCCAAAACTACTGCTCGCTCAATGGCGTTTTCTAACTCACGAACATTGCCAGGCCAGCCATAGTCGGCTATTGCTTTGCTCGCACTGCCCGAAAAGGTGAGCATTGCCGTCTTAAGCCGCGTACAGGTTCGCAGTAATATAGCATCCGCTAATTGCAGAATATCGTTACCTCGGTCTCGAAGCGGTGGAATTAGTAACGTCATTACATTGATTCGATAATAAAGATCTTCTCGAAACAAGCCATCGACTACAAGTTGTTTAAGGTCACGGTGAGTGGCTGCTACTAGCCGAACATCTACCTTTTTTGATTGGACCGAGCCGACTTTTCTAATCTCGTTTTCTTGCAGCACCCTAAGTAACCGGGCTTGTGCCTCTAAAGGTAGTTCGCCAATTTCATCAAGAAAAAGAGTACTACCGTTGGCCGCTTCCACTAAACCAGTTCTGGTTGCAGTCGCACCAGTGAAAGCGCCTTTCTCATGACCAAACAATTCAGACTCTATGAGATTCTCTGGAATAGCGGCGCAGTTGACTGAAATCATTTCATGGGAATGCCGGCTACTTAAATTGTGTATAGCACATGCAACAAGTTCTTTGCCAGTGCCAGATTCTCCGTTAATTAAGACCGTAGAGTTAGTCAGCGCTACTTTACGAATTCGGCGAAATAGCTCCATCATTTGTGGGCAGTTACCGATCATTCCTTGAACAGGAGGTTCGATATCGTTTTCGCCTAATTTGGCTGGTTTTGAAGCTTTGGTTTTGGCATGCTCACGAATTATTTTTGCAACAGCTTCAATTATTTCATTGTGTTCAAACGGTTTTGCGATGTAGTCAACAGCACCCATTTTCATCGAATCAATAGCAGAGCGGATGCTGGAATAACTTGTCATTATCAGTACGGGGGTGACAGTAGCTTTAATTAGGTCTGTGCCAGGAGCGCCCGGCAGCCTCAAGTCGCTAATAATCACGTCAAAGGTATCCATGTCAAAATTCTCTGTGGCTTCTTTGACCGATCCAGCTTCACTAACCTGATACTGGTTTCGTTCGAGAATACGCCGCAGAGAGCTTCTGATAACAGCTTCGTCTTCAACTACTAATACTTGATTAATGCTTGTCATAATAATTACTGAGTTCTTTTATACTAAATTCCCCACGTTAGGGGCTTTTGCTAACTGTCTTCATGATAGCAGGGAAAGCGCAGGATAACCTTAGTCCCGCTACCTTTAACTTTATCTATGGGGCTTATTATATCAATATCTCCACCTAAATCTTCCACAATTCTAAAGACTAGCGAGAGTCCAAGCCCTGTGCCTTCACCCACTTCTTTTGTGGTAAAAAACGGATCGAAGATCCTATCCCTGATAACTGCTGGGATTCCAAAGCCTTCATCAGTGACTGATATTTTGACTTTGTCTTGGTCGGTTTCAGCATTAAGTGAAATCGTTGTATTTTTTTGGCTTGCGTCTCTGGCATTGTTTATTAGATTGACCAAAACTTGCAGAAGCCGCTGCGAATCACCCATGATCCTTGCGCCTGGCTGGCTTTCTAAGACAAAATTGAAGTCTTTATTTTTATTATCCAGAGAAATAAGAGTTTGTGCTTCAGCCATGCAGTCACTTATCTCGAAAACTTCGTTTTTGTAGTGGGGTTGAGTGGTCCCTGCATGTGCAAAATTGACAAGTGACTGCAGTATTTTTGACGTGCGATCGGTTTGCTCGATTATCTGCTCAGCAAGACCGTTGAGATCTTTCGATGGATATTCGTCTCGTATAATTTGTGCCAAGCAAGCAATGCCGGTTATAGGGTTGCCTATTTCATGAGCAACTCCGGCTGCAAGTCTACCGATCGACGCAAGTCTTTCGCTGTGAGTTAGTCCGGCTTCGAGCATTTCGGTTTCGGTAATGTCTTCGATTAGAATAATCACGCCTTCCCGGGTGGCATCACTTTCACCAGAATCCTCGATGCGCGCCTTATGTAAATCCACAGTCTTTTTGTGTCCATTAAGTTCGAACTTCTGTTTAAAAGAATGATCCTCGTCTTCGTCTAGAAACCCAAGCAGTAGTGAGCGCCAAGGCTCCACCAAATCTGTTAGCTGGGAGCTGACAACTTCGCTGCTATTTATGTCGGTGAGCTGCTCGAGGCTATGATTCCACATCAAGATTTCATTGTCATAGCTGAGCGAGCAAACACCTAGTGGTAGATCGAGTAATATTTGACGATGGTAGCGGCGAAGCTTATCTAAATCTGCCGCCATGCCGGATAAGTTGCTTCGATAGGATTCAATGCGACGCTCAATAACATTTAGATCTGAGCTGCCGTGCTGAGAGACGTTGCTATATGGCAGATAGCCATCGATTATTTCTCTTGCTATGGAAGGTCCAAGCAACCCTGAAAGGTTAGCTTCCAACCTTCCTCTGAGTAGTCGCATGGCGTATGGCCTTCTGTCACTCTTTTCAATTTTAAGATCACTAAGGGCTTGGCGAACTTCGCGATTTGCTGTTCTCTTCCCGAGCGGCTTGCTTAGGCTTTTAATAAATTCGTCCGAGGTTTTAGCAACCAATCCGCTGCGCCTTCGGCGTTTTATTGTGTCAAGCGCGCAGACGTCGGCGGAGCTGCGCTCTTCATCGCTGGTATGACTAAACAGTGAGACACCAACAAAAAGCACGGTGTTGATGATTAGCGACAAAGCCGTTATCTCGCGCCAGTGGAGAGATATTAGCGAAAGAGAGTCTGAGCCTGTGGCGATGGGCAGCATCAATAACAAGAACCAAGTGAGGACACCGGCGACGAGACCTGAGAGGAAGCCTTTTCGATTGCCTTGTGGCCAGTAGAGGATGGCGACTATTCCAGGTAAAAACTGCAAGCCTGCGGTAAATGCAACCGTCCCTATCACCTGCAATCCGGTTCTGTCACCGGGCAGGTAATGAAACAGAAACCCAGACCAGATTAGCGCTGTGATTAATGTACGACGCTGCCAGCGCAGCCACTTATAAATATCTTGTTTAGCGCTGGGCTGAAAAATGGGTAAAACTATATGATTAAGGCACATGTTAGAAAGGGCTAAGGTCAATACAATGATAAGGCCGCTAGCTGCCGATAGCCCTCCCACGTACGCTAATAAACTAATTAGAGGCTGGTCATAAAGTGCGCCAATCACGACCGGGTAATACTCGACCTGAACGTCAGTTCCAGATTTTATTCCTGCCCATAGAATCGGGAGAACAGGAAGGCTGAGCAGGAAAAAGTACAGCGGCAATACCCAGCTTGCGAAGGACAGGGCTCGCTGTCCTCTTACCTCATTAAATGTGACATAAAACATGTGGGGCATAGCAACGGAGGCGGTGAAAAATAACAATACCATGATGTGAAATGAGCTGAAATAGTCGGTGTTCTTTAGACTTGTGAGGAGCGCCGGTTGTGTGGCGAGCCATTCTTCTACGCCAGCGAAGCTCTCGAAGCCTCCGTAGATTGCAAATAAGCCTACACTTAGAAACGCAATGAGTTTGACCAATGATTCGAACGCGATCGCCATCATTAGGCCGTTATTTCGAGTGCGTCCGCCCTGATGTGAAGTACCAAAAAAGATAGCAAATAGCGTGATGAGCAGGCAGAACCCGACGGCAACAGCACCCTCAGATGCCTGAGCGGTCACTATTTGAGCGGTATCTGCTACTGCTTGAATCTGCAAAGCGATTAAAGGGGTAACCCCTATTAAAATAACCACAGTGGTGGCCGTTCCCGCCCAAGGAGATCGATAACGAAACGCCATTAAATCTGCGAGTGAACTCAATTGATAAGTGCGAGTCAGTTCAAGTAAAGGTTTTAGAATCAGGGGTGATAATAGAAACGCGAGCGAGATGCCTATTGATTGGGCTAAATAACCGTATCCATCTCTGAGCGCATTGCCTATTGAGGTGTAGTAAGCCCAGACACTGGCAAAAACCCCTAAGGACAGGACATAGATAATAGGATGGTGGACTATGCTCTCGGGAATCCAGCCTTTATCTGTGACGTATGCTATGCCAAACAAAAGAGCTAGATAACAGCTTCCCAGTATAAGAAGAGTTGAGAGTTCATAATTCATCTGATTCTTGCTCTCGATGGGCCCAGCTTGCAACAACAACCACTAAGAATCCGAGCAAATATGGTCTCCACCATGAGCCGTCCGCTTGATTAATCCAGTCAACGCTAAGTAAAAATAGCAAATAAACAATAACTAACAGTGCAAGTATTGAGCGAGGAATATACATTTTAAATTCGCGTTTAAATCCAATTGCCGCTGATAGTAGCTAACTTAGGGACGTTCTGTATATCCCATTGAGAGATGGCCCAGTTCATCAGCACATCTGGACGTTCGCCTGCTAACTCAGAGGGGGCGTTTAAACCGAGAAACTTTATCGCCTGTAGCAGGCGCTTGCCTGCGCGCGAGACATCAACTGCGCTGGCATGCTGTTGTTTGCTGAGTTTTTCACCGTCCAGGTCTGCCGCAACAGGAAAGTGGGCGTAGCGGGGGGTGTGAACACAAAGCTGCTGCTGCAAATAAATTTGCCTAGCTGTAGAGTCAATAAGATCAAAACCGCGGACCACATCCGTTATATTTTGAAAGGCATCGTCAACCACAACGGCTAGTTGATAGGCGAATAAATTGTCTTTTCGCTGGATGACAAAATCGCCAGATTCAAGCCTTATGTTTTGGCGATATTCACCTTGAATAAGATCATCAAAGCCAATGCAATGGTCGACAGTCTGAATGCGAACTGCATATCCCTGTGATCGATTGGCTATATCTCGATTTGATCGGCAATGGCCGTCATACACGCCACCAAGGGCTTGTATTCTTGGACGCGTGCAATTGCAGCAAAAGCAAAGTCCAATTTCATTCAGCTGCTGCAGAGCGGCTTCATAGGCGGCCAATCGAGAGCTTTGGTAAAGGATTTCTCCGTCCCAGACAAAACCTAGCGCTTGGAGCTGATCAAGAATTATTTCAGCTGCCCCTTGAGGCTCTCTAGGTGGGTCTAAATCTTCAATACGCACAAACCACTTGCCGAGGTTAGACTTGGCGTCGAGATAGCTGGCTAGTGCTGCTACAAGCGAGCCAAAGTGCAATGGCCCAGAAGGGGATGGCGCAAATCTGCCGACGTAAGGCTGGTATTTCTCATCAGCCTCAAGAGGGTTCGGTTTGATCAACCCGGATTCAGCTGTCATATGACAGCTGAATCCGCTGATCGACTATAGCTTAAGAAAAACAGCTAGCTTCCTAGCTGCTTTTCTTTAATTTCATCAAGAGTCTTGCAGTCAATGCATTTGTTGGCAGTCGGGCGGGCTTCGAGCCTGCGAATGCCTATTTCGATACCGCAAGATTCACAAAAACCATAGTCGTCTTGAGCTATTAGCTCAATAGTACTGTCAATTTTCTTAATCAGTTTGCGTTCTCGATCTCGAGTGCGTAGTTCTAAGCTAAACTCTTCTTCTTGAGTTGCACGATCAGCAGGATCGGGGTAGTTGGCTGCATCATCTTGCATGTGATGCATCGTCCGATCGACTTCTTGCATTAACTGATTACGCCAATCTAACAAGATCTGCTTGAAATGCTCTCGCTGTTTTTCGTTCATGTATTCTTCGCCTTTCTTAGGCTTATACGGAAC
>JBLHTH010000112.1:0-11309 GCA_047627195.1 Pseudohongiellaceae bacterium
AAGGTTTCCCGCTGCTGACAACCAAGAAAGTACATTTGCGCAGTATTATTAACGAGCTGATTTGGTTTTTAGAGGGCAGTTGTGACAATAACTGGTTGCGTGATCGTGGTGTCACTATTTGGAATGAGTGGGCGTTAGAGAATGGCGACCTCGGCCCGATTTATGGCAAACAGTGGCGTAGCTGGGCCTGCCCGGATGGCTCAACTGTAGATCAGATAAGTGAGGTGGTGGACATGATTCGCCGCAAGCCAGACTCTCGACGACTGTTGGTGAATGCATGGAATCCCGCCGATTTGCCGGATGAATCGCTTAGCCCGCAAGAAAATGCGCGTCGCGGTAAGGCTGCGCTACCGCCGTGCCATACCTTGTTTCAGTTTTACGTGGCTGAAGGTCGTTTGTCGTGTCAGTTGTATCAGCGTAGCGCCGACTTGTTTCTGGGGGTGCCGTTTAACATCGCGAGCTACGCGCTGCTTACCCATATGATTGCCCAGCAATGCGATTTAGACGTAGGTGATTTTGTGCACACCTTCGGCGATTGTCATCTTTACCAAAACCATCTAACTGACGATATTGTCGAAGAGCAGCTGCGTCGGGAGCCTCGGGCATTGCCACAATTGCTCATCAAGAGACGCCCAGCGTCGATTTTTGACTACACGGCTGAGGATTTTGAGTTTGAGGCTTATGATCCGCATCCGCCTATCAAGGCGCCGATAGCAATCTAGCGAGGAAGACTAGTGATTACCGTTTCACTTATTGTTGCGATGGCAAAAAACCGAGTCATCGGTGTAAATAATCAGCTGCCGTGGCGTTTACCTGCCGATCTAAAGCATTTTAAGGCGACCACAATGGCGAAGCCCATTGTAATGGGGCGCAAGACTTGGGAGTCGATTGGCCGCCCTCTGCCGGGCCGTTTTAACATAGTTATTAGTCGTCAGCAGGGCTATGTCGCTGAGGGTGCCTCGGTGGTGAATAGTTTGGCTGATGGTCTCGCTTTAGCTTGTCGCGAGGCTGTATCAGCAGGACTTGATGAAGTGTTTGTTATTGGTGGTGAGGCTATCTACCGCCAAGCGCTGGCCGACGCCGTTAAAATCTATTTAACCGAGGTGGATGTTGAACTTGAAGGGGATGCCTGGTTTCCAGAAATTGAACAAAATGAGTGGAAAGAGGTCGCTCGCAAGTGTTACCCAGTAACATTGGATGAAAACCCCGCCCATTGCTTTGTGACTTTGCGGCGAATTTGATTAAATAAGTTGTTTTTTGGAATCTCATGGTTTGTGTGCGATTCTAGTTTGCTGCGAATTTGCTCTTATTGAGCGTTACTTAATTGGTGTGAGGTGTTACTGCTCTTCACGAAAATGTAACTCTTCACCACAAAAAAATGACAAGAAATTTTATATTACGAAACATTTAGTTTTGTCGTTGATTCTTACGTTTGCACATGATTAAAATAAGTCCCGCTGTATGAAAGCACGGTCTTACGACTGGCCGTACGGCTGACAGAAGATAATAAGCTCTGCTTTCACTAAACGTCCCAAATAGGAAAAGCAATTCCCATGAAAACGCAACGATTGAAAACAATCGCGCTGGCGGTCAGTGTGGCTGTTGGTATGCTGGCGGGATCGCCGGCCTATTCAGCCGACAAGACTGCTGGGCAAGATCCTGCCGCAGCGCAACCACCAGCTAAACCGCTGATTCCAGTTAGCAAAGTACTTGATGTAGGTGTCAAGAGAACCGCAGCAGCAAAGCAATCACAGATTAAAGTTGATCGCTTGGCAGCAGAAACTGGTGATTTATTACAAGACTACAAAACTGTAATGAAGCAAGTAGACGGCCTCCGCGTCTATAACGCTCGCCTTGAGAAGCAAATTGCCGGCCAATTGAAGCGTATTGCAGGTCTAGGTCGGTCTGTTGATGAGGCGACCATCATTCAGCGCCAAATTACTCCGTTACTGATTCGTATGATTGACGGTCTTGAGCAATTTGTTGCTCTGGATGTGCCTTTCCATATTGATGAGCGTACTGAGCGTGTTGAATTCCTGCGTACCAATATGGATCGCTCGGATATCACCATCGCAGAAAAATTCCGCCAAGTTCTCGAAGCCTACAAAATCGAAAACGAATACGGCCGTAAAATCGATAGCTACAAAGGTGTTGCTAGCGTTGGCGGTTCTGATCGTGAAGTGAACTTCCTGCGTATCGGTCGTATCGGTTTGATGTATCAGACAACTGATGGCGAAGAGTCAGGCGCTTGGGACCAAGATAAGCGTACTTGGGTTGAGCTAGATTCTGGCGACTACCGTGGTGCGATTCAAAAAGGTCTGCGTATCGCTCGTAAACAAGCTTCTATCGATATCATGAAACTCCCGATTCCGGCTCCGGAGGCTGCTAAATAATGAAACGTAATCTATTAAAGGCTGCTGTGTTGGCTTTCAGCGGCGCGATTGCCGTTGCAGCTATGCCGGCGATGGCCGAAGACGCTAAATCGCTCGACGAACTGTTGAAGATGGTTGAGCAGGGCCGCGTATCTGAAGTTCGTGAGAACAAAGAGCGCGAGCAACGTTTTGCTGCTGCTCGTTACGATCAGCAAAAAACACTTGAAGAAGGTAAGCGCACGCTGGCTGCCGAAGAAAAGCGTTCTTCTGATCTAGAAAAAACGTTTGAAGAAAACGAAACTGTTATTGTTGAGAAACAGCGTCAGCTGAAAGAGCGTCTAGGTACCCTGACTGAATTGTTTGGTCATCTTACCTCTACAGCCGGTGATCTGCGTTCTAACTTCCTATCATCTATCATCAGTGTTCAGTTCCCTAAGCGTGAGCAGTTCGTTGATGACTTGATTGCTAAAATGTCTGGTGCTGAAGAGTTGCCAAGCATTGAAGAGATCGAGCGTGTATGGTTCGAATTACAACGTGAAATGACTGAGTCTGGTCGCGTTGTGAAATTTAAAACTGCGGTAACTAGTGCTGGCGGCGAAAGCAGTGAGCAAGAAGTGGTACGTGTTGGTACCTTCAACATGGTTAACGCTGACGGCGAATACCTTCAGTACATCTCTGAAACTGGTGCGCTTGCAGTATTGTCGCGTCAGCCAAGTGGTCCATACATGGGCTGGGCTGAAGACCTAGTTGGAACAACTTCTGGTATGGCTGCGTTCGGTGTTGACCCTACAGGCCCTACAGGTGGTTCTTACCTAGCAGCCTTGATTGATAGCCCGACTCTTGCTGAGCGCTGGCATCAAGGTGGTGTAGTTGGTTACGTCATCACCGCAGTTGGTGCTTTGGCAATGTTAATTGCTATCTGGCGCTTGATTGTCCTCACTCTTGAAGACATGAAAGTGAATAGCCAGCTTAAAAGCACAAAAGCCAATACTAACAACAGCCTTGGCCGCGTGTTAAAAGTGCATGAAGATAACCCAACAATGGATTCAGAGACCCTTGAGCTGAAACTTTCAGAAGCTATCCTGAAAGAGACTCCACGTTTGGAGAACTCGCTCAATCTACTGAAAATCATTGCTGCGGTAGCGCCTCTACTAGGTCTGCTCGGTACCGTAACCGGTATGATTATCACATTCCAAGCTATTACTATTTTCGGTGCAGGCGATCCGAAAGCAATGGCTGGTGGTATCTCTGGTGCACTGGTAACGACCGTACTTGGTCTAGTAGTTGCGATCCCAACAGTTCTGCTGCACACCTTCGTGAGCGGTCGTGCCAAGAAGATTATCCATGTTCTTGACCAGCAAACTACGGGCATCATTGCCGAACACACGGAAGGTCACGCGGGGAAATAAGCGATGTACCTACTGAATGAATGGATCGAGATTATCCGTAGATTCATGGATGCAGGCGGCGACGTACTATGGGCCATCGCCGGCCTGACTTTCATGATGTGGACGCTCGCTCTAGAAAGACTTTGGTATTACAAATTTGGGCTGTCGAAAGACGTCAACGGTGCCATTGGTAGCTGGGAACAGCGTCCAGAACGCAAGTCCTGGAATGCCAAGCAGGTTCGCGAGAAGTTGATATCTCAGGTATCACTGAAGATTAATGCGAGCTTGCCGATGATCCAGACAATGGTGGCTCTGTGCCCATTGTTAGGATTGTTGGGTACGGTAACCGGTATGATCGAGGTGTTTAACATCATGGCGGTAACTGGTGGTGGCGACGCTAAATCGATGGCTGGCGGTGTTTCAAAAGCAACAATCCCGACTATGGCGGGCATGGTTGCCGCTTTGTCAGGTGTCTTTATCAATACTTATGTAAAGAGTATTGCAGACCGTGAAAGCGAGCTTTTGGAAGACCATCTGACAACAGATCACTAAGAGAGCTAACATGAGAAGGAATAAAAGAGGCGGAACAGAGGACAATCCCTCTGAAATAGACTTAACGCCGATGCTCGACGTTGTGTTTATCATGTTGATCTTCTTTATTGTAACGGCGTCCTTTATTAAGGAAGCTGGTGTCGAGGTGAATCGCCCTGACGCGTCAACATCAAGCAAAAAAGAGAATGTTAATATTCTGATTGCTGTAACAGCAACTAATGAAATATGGATTGATAAGCGCCGGGTAGATAAGCGTGCGGTTCGCTCTGTTGTTGAGCGTATGCACGCAGAAAATCCTAAAGGTGCCGTGGTTATTCAGGCTGATAAAGCCTCGAATACCGAGACGGTTACTGCGGTTATCGACGCCAGCCGGTCGGCAGGTGTATACGATGTTTCATTGGCCACTGAAGACAGCTGATCAATATGAATATTCGACTATTAATAGGTGCTGCATTGGCATTTGTGGTGACAGCTTCGCTGTTCATCCTTATGCCGTACCTTATCGAGATGGCTGATAAGACGCTGGACGAAAAGCCGCGTACGAAGCTAGCAGATATACAAATGCCTGACACCAAAATTGAAACAATGAAAGACAGCAAGCCCGATAAGCCGAAGGAGCCAGATGAGCCACCGCCGGATATGGAGCAGCCTGAGATGGAAGACATCAATCCGAACCTGGATGTTGTCAACATGACCCCAGCTCAGAGTGTTGATTTGACAAATACCGCTGGCGGGCTTTCAGCCTCAGACGGTGAGTACTTGCCAATCGTTAAAGTTGCCCCAATATATCCGCGTCGTGCGCAAAGTCGTGGTGTTACTGGTTATTGTACTGTTGAGTACACAGTAACTAAGGCGGGTACTACTCGAGATATCGTAGCGGTAGATTGTGAGCCGTCAGGTTATTTCGAAAGTGCTTCGGTTAAGGCCGCTGAGAAGTTTAAGTACAAACCGCGTGTGTCCGACGGCGAGCCTATTGAGGTGCCGGGCATACAAAACCGGTTCACTTATGAGTTGGAAAAATGATGTCTGATTATCACTCGAGCACTAAAAGGTTGCGTCCGGTGTTGGTCAAGCTGGGTTGTTCTATCGCTCTCGGTGTAGCTACAGTGTTTGCCATGCCAATTGTAAGTTCATCCTTACAGCCGTTGCTTGGTGAGCAGAGCGTGGGCATTGCCCACGCCGCTGAGAAAAGTGAAAAGCCAAAGCGCAGCACACGTAAAACGCCAGCGATTCGCGCCAAAATTTATGAAAAATTAAATGCAGCGCAAGAAGCGGCGGACGCGAAAAAGTATAACGAAGCCGTCAAACTACTCAATGATCTCCGTGATACCGAAGGACGGAACTCGCTGAATAGCTACGAGCTTGCCAACCTCTACAATATGTATGCGTTTATCTACTTTACTCAGGAAAAGTACGATTTAGCGCTTGATGCATATCGTAACGTTGTGAAGCAGCCGGATATTCCGGAAGCAATGGAATTGAATACCAAGTACACCATTGCTCAGCTTTATTTCGTGAAAGAGGACTACAAAGGCGGTGTGTCTACACTGTTGGAGTGGTTTAAAGCTAAGCAAGCTCTTGGTGAAGATCCTGGTGCTGGCGCATACGCGCTTTTGTCTCAGGGTTATTACCAGCTTAAAGATCTTGATCGTGCTTTAAAGTACATTGAAGTGGCTATTAATGATTACACTAGCCGCGGAAAAGTACCTAAAGAGCAGTGGTGGGGCTTACAGCGCTACTTGTACTACGAAAAGAATGATATTAAGCGCGTAACGGCGATTCTTGAAGAAACGCTTAAGTATTACCAGAAAAAGGCCTATTGGCTGCAGTTGTCTTCAATGTACAACGAGCTAAAAATGGACGATAAAGCGACTGCCGCAATGGAGACCGCTTACACCGAAGGTGTTCTGGATAATGACAAAGAGCTGATTAATATGGCATATCTCTTCCTGTCTCAGGAAGTGCCATACAAGGCAGCTAAAGTGCTTGATAAAGCTATTAAGAAAGGCGATGTCCCTTCGACTTCTAAAAACCTTGAGTTACTTGGCAACGCGTGGCGTCAAGCTCAAGAGTTGAAGAAGGCTATTCCAGAAATGGAAAAAGCGGCAGCGAAATCCGATAAGGGTGAGTTGTGGTCACGTTTAGGTAATATCTACCTCGATAGTGATCAATTCGATAAGGCTGAAAAAGCCATAGAGAATGCGTTTAAGAAAGGTGACCTAAAGCGTCCAGACACTGCCTATCTGGTACTGGGTATGGCGCGTTTTAACCTTCAAGAATATGAAGGAGCGCGTAAGGCGTTTAAAGAAGCAGCTAAAAGTGAGAAGTCTGCTGATTATGCGAAGCAGTGGATGGAATTCATGACTAAAGAGCTTGAGCGTCAAGAAGCATTGAAAGATGGCTAATTAAGCGACCTTCAATCTTTGATTAAGGCACCCTAGGGTGCCTTTTTTGTGTCTAAAATATGGACGCATGAACAATCTCTTCCTATAGTTTTCTTGCGCCCCCCTTTTTTTACACTAGAGCAATATTTTGTATGTACCTTCGGCATCATGTTAATGATAGAAAGTTTCTGCATGTCGCCAGTGTGCTCCTCCTTACCGGTAATTTGTTTGCTGGTGAGCCGCTAGATTCTGATGTGCCGGAAGTCGGGTTTTTTAGCGGTACACTGCATAGTGCGGAGTCAACTCGAGATACTTGGTCTGAGCGCTGGATAGACTTTGCAGAAGGCATTGATCATTACTTTAGTAAAGAAAATTCGCCACCTGAGTATAAAAATGAAAGTTACGTGAAGCTGCAGTTGAAGCAAACCTGGGGAGAGCATAGCGATATAGAGACTGATGTTCGCGTTAAGGCAAAATTCGATTTACCCAATACTCAGCGTAAAGCCAAGTTGTTCTTCAGTAGTGACGAATACACCGAAAACTCCCTTGAGGAGCGAGTGAGGAGTAATTCAACAGGAGAGCGATTTCGTCGCAAAGACTCGGTATCTGGTATAGAAATAGCGCCAGATGAAGAGTGGGATAAATGGAAGCGCTCTGCGCGGGTCGGAATTAAGTTGCGCGCACCTTTAGTCACGTTTGGGCGTTACCGGTTGCGGCGCCAGATGGAGAGTTGGGGGGAGTGGCGGCCGGAGTTTACCCAAGAGGTATGGTATTTCAGTGATCGAGGCTGGGGTGAAACCAGTGAATTTGAGATGCAGCGGCCTTTGGGTGCTAGATTTAGCCTGCGTTACTTTACGGTTTTAGAATTTGAGGATCAGAATGACTTCTTTGAAAATGTTCATGTAATGTCGTTAAATCAGAGCTTGTCTGATAAATCGGTACTTGAATACCGCATTGGTTCGGTGTTTTCTACTGAATTTAGAACGCAAATGACAGCCTATTTTTTTGGTAGCAGTTATAGCTACAAATTGCATGAAGACTGGATATTTGTCACTGCCAGCCCAGAGGTATTTTTTCCGAAGGACGATGGATGGAATGCTGAAGCGAGTTTTACCATTTCTTTAGATGTCTACTTTTCTCAGTGAGCTGTGTATTGACGTCATTTGGCTTATTACCTTGTCAATTACAGCTAACAGCTAATGATTCATCATAGCTTGGTATATAGTAGTTGGCGCGATGTGTGCTAGAGCTATGTTGGTCTAAGATGGGCTTTACCTAAGCCGTGCGAGGTCGCGTAACTTATTTGAAAAACGGCCTATGCGTTGCAAGATTGTAAAGCACACTGCCTATACTTTAACGCCACAAATTTATATGTGCGGCGAGTAAGCTAGGTTTTTTCGTTTGCTATTGTATCCACATATTTAAACGGATGTTGACGTAAATACGATTTCCGTAGGAGAAGTAATGACAATTCGCGTGGCTATCCATCACAAAACATATTACAGTTTTGATCGCTTAGTTAACCTTTCTCCCCACATCATACGCTTGCGGCCAGCTCCCCACAGTCGAACGCCAATTCATAGTTACAGTATGAAGATTGTGCCAGAGACACACTTTATCAATTGGCAACAGGACGCGTTTGGAAATTATCTCGGTCGCTTAGTCTTTCCTGAGAAAACGGATAAATTCTCGGTAGAGGTTGAAGTCCTAGCGGATATGACCGTGATAAACCCCTTCGACTTTTTTGTGGAGGAGTATGCGGAGAATTTCCCTTTCTACTATAAAAAACAGCTTAAGAAAGAGTTGGCGCCTTATCTTGCCAAAGAAAAGCAGGGCAAATTATTCAATAAATTAGTGAAATCAATTTCTACTGCCAAGCGTCCAGTGAATGACTTTATGGTTGAGGTGAACCAGACGCTGGAGAAAAAAATTGAATATTGCCTTCGTTTTGAACCTGGTGTCCAGGAGCCAGAAGAAACCTTAGAGCTAAGCAAAGGGTCCTGTCGAGACTCTGCGTGGCTTGCTGTGCAGTTATTTCGCCATCTAGGTGTTGCGGCTCGGTTCGCCTCAGGCTATTTGGTGCAATTAACCTCTGACGAGAAATCCTTAGATGGCCCAAGTGGCCCTGAGGAAGATTTCACCGATTTGCACGCTTGGTGCGAAGTTTATATTCCCGGCGCGGGCTGGATCGGGCTTGATCCTACGTCAGGCTTGTTCGCGAGTGAAGGCCATATTCCTCTAGCTTGCACGCCAGATCCCGTTTCTGCGGCGCCAATAGAAGGCTATACCGACGAGTGTGAAGTTGAGTTCGATTATTCCAACGTCGTTGAGCGAGTGCATGAAGATCCGCGAGTAACAAAACCCTATAGCGATGAGCAATGGGCGGATATTTTGTTACTTGGCGAGCAGGTTGATGAAGACTTGGTCAAGAATGATGTGCGCCTCACCATGGGTGGGGAGCCAACCTTTGTCTCCGTTGACGATATGGAGTCGGCGCAGTGGAATATCGATGCCTTAGGTGCGGATAAATTAAGTTTGGCAAAAACCTTATTGCTGAAATTGCGCAACCATTTTGCACCTCAGGGATTATTACATTACGGGCAAGGTAAGTGGTATCCCGGCGAAGAAGTGCCGCGCTGGGCATTAGGATTATTTTGGCGTAAAGACAATGAGCCGCTGTGGATGGACGCAGCGCTATTGGCCAGAGTAGACAAAGACTATGGTCATAATGTGGCGACGTCTGAGCAGTTCGCACTCAGTCTGGTTGAGAAGCTCAGCTTAGCGAATGACTATGTTCAGCCTGCGTATGAAGATGCTTTGCACTATCTTTTACAAGAGCAGAAAATCCCTAAAAACATCGATATTCTTGCGTCTAAAATCAGCGATGATTTAGGTCGACGTCGCCTTGCTCGCTTGCTTGAACAGGGTTTTAAAGACCCGACTGGCTATATCGTCCCATTGGCGTGGGAGTCGGTCGCTGGCGAGTGGGTGAGTAGTATTTGGAATGTAAAGCGCGAACGTCTCATTTTAACGCCGGGTGATTCACCCATGGGACTGCGCTTACCGCTTGGCGATTTACCGGAGTTAGAAGAAGCAGATATTCAGCCAGATCGCGATCCCTTTGATGAACGCAGCCCCTTGCAGCCGCGATTAGATATCCATTTTCCTGTTGAGGCTAAAGCACCAACGCCTCAGCGTTTACAGAGCGCATCAAAAGCCGTAGCGGAGAAGCTAAAGTACGCTCAGCCCTTAATTCGAACCGCCATGTGTGTGGAGGCAAGAGGAGGTAAAATCCATATATTTATGCCGCCGCTGCATAGTCTTGAGCACTACGTGGAGTTGGTAGCTGCAATTGAAGAAACCGCGAAAGAGCAGAGTGTGCCGGTAATTTTGGAAGGCTATGAGCCGCCTCGCGATCCGCGTATACAAAAGCTCTTGGTGACTCCCGATCCTGGTGTCATTGAAGTGAATGTTCACCCCACATCTAACTGGATGGACTTGGTGGCGAATACCACTGAGCTGTATTCCGCTGCGCGTGAGTCGCGTCTTGCTGCGGAAAAATTCATGCTTGATGGTCGTCATACCGGCACCGGTGGCGGGAATCACATCACCTTGGGCGGTGTGACACCGAGCGATAGCCCGATTCTTCGGCGTCCAGATTTACTACGCAGTTTGGTTACGTTCTGGCAGCATCATCCGAGCTTGTCATATATCTTTTCTAGCGCATTTATTGGCCCGACCAGTCAGGCACCACGTGCTGATGAAGGTCGCGACGAAATGATGTACGAGATGGAAATTGCATTCCAGCAGATGCCAGATGGGCTTGCAGACCAGCCTTGGCTGGTGGATAGATTGATGCGCAACTTGCTTATCGATATAACAGGCAATACCCATCGCGCTGAGTTTTGTATTGATAAATTGTATGCACCGGGCAGCGCCACTGGCCGTCTAGGCTTATTGGAATTCCGTGGCTTTGAAATGCCCCCGCACAGCCGCATGTCTTTGGTTCAGGCACTCTTGATACGAACCTTGGTTGCTCACTTTTGGAATGAACCGTATAAAAAACCACTGGTTCGCTGGGGTACCTCATTACATGACAAGTTTATGCTGCCACATTATTTATGGCAGGACATGAAGGACGTTGTTGCGGTGCTTGAGCGTGCCGGCTATCCCTTTAAAGCGGAGTGGTTGCTTCCCTTTGAAGAGTTTCGTTTTCCACATTATGGTCGCGTAAAGCTCGACGAGATTGAAATCGAATTGCGTTGGGCGGTAGAGCCTTGGAACGTACTGGGTGAAGAAATCGGTAGCTTCGGCACCGCGCGGTATGTCGATTCATCGGTTGAGCGCTTACAAGTTAGGCTCACAGGGTTAACCGATAGTCGTTATGTTCTTGCGTGTAATGGTCGCAGAGTGCCATTAGCAAATACTGGCCGTCATGGTGAGTACGTTGCTGGGGTGCGTTACCGCGCATGGGCTCCGCCTTCGGCTTTGCATCCCACGATTGGCGTGCATACGCCCTTGGTGTTCGATCTAATAGATACGTGGACAGGGCGCTCTATTGGCGGCTGTAGCTATCATGTTTCACATCCCGGTGGGCGAACCTACGAGACCTT
>JBLHTH010000113.1:0-11278 GCA_047627195.1 Pseudohongiellaceae bacterium
CAGTGCGTTGTGTAACTTTCTAGCACTGGATTAAGTCAACAGTTGCGACTATATGCAAAATGCACTTAAATGTCAAATGTATTTAACAACAAATGGAGAATAAGATGACAAAAAAGGAAAAAGCCTCATCAGAGGGGCCAAAAGTGTCTCCTTCCGGCGATATGCTTACCGCTCACTTACTAGCAATGCTAAACGGCTGGTCGGCCTATGGTTATGAATTGGCGCAACGTTTAGAAGAGTCGGGCATAGGTAAGTACAACAAGGGTTCTATTTACCGACTCCTGCGCCAGTTGGAAGACTCTGGCATGGTGTCCTCGAAATGGGATACAAGTAAGGATGGTCCGGCACGAAGAATTTATGATCTAACAGACGGAGGCTCTTTATTCCTTGAGAATTGGATGACGATGATAAAAATGCATCAGAGTTTTATATCAGGATTGATGGAGCTGAATCCTTTAATGAAGTACGCCACCGGGTTGGGCAAAACAGGGAAATCTTCGGACAAGGCCAAGGCAGATAGTGATGATGAGTCAGAGCAAGAGAAGGACGACTAGAGGCTCGCCCCCAAAAGTTTTGTGCTGGCGATCAGGCTTTCATTTGACGAAATGAAAGTCCGCTGGTCCCGCTCTTCTGACCAATATCACAGCATCATCGCCGCCGGGTGGTACTGTCCAAGCATGTTCAAGCGAGCCAGGTATTACAATATAGCTGCCTATCTCCAAAGCATGTATTTCATTCCCAAGACGTATTTCCAAGCTGCCGGACACGACCACGGCATACTCATCATGGGTATGCCAATGTAGGTCAAAATGAGACCCGGCTGGAAACAGGGCAAAGTAAGTAATGCCCCCAGACACCTCGTCTAGTCCCTGCTTTGCAGTGCGTACTCCCACAGGAAATCCATTGCCTGCCCCTGGCGGGCCCCATTTAATCTCGCTGAGGTTTGCAACCAAGCTGGTGCTTGGCGCCGAACTTTTTGAATAGCTTTTGAGTGAAAAGCTGACCAAAGTGCTTAAAATTAAGGTTGAGAGTATAAAGGTTGAGCTTTTGAATGCTAAGTTAAGCTGCATGCAAGCCTCTAGGGTTTTATCACCCTTATTTATTAGTTTAAAGAGTCAGAATCGACAATACAGAGGCAGACTTTACCACCTAAGTTAAGATAATTCAGGTCTTTGGGAGCCGTCAAACAACCAGTTTAAGCCGGAAGTCATGAGGTACATGAGAGGCTTTAGGCGCAGCCTAAATATCGGGCTAGCAAAATCAGGTAAACCTACTATTCTTTAGAGACTTATTGCTAATGAGAATCCTTAAGGTTAGTCCGATTAAGAACGTAGTTCATCCAGAGCTACAAGCACTCCCTGATAATTGTCGAAGAAACTGCGATGAAACGCAAAACCAACATTCCAATCCCTGCTAAACCGGCGTCCCGTGATCGGTAGATTGCATAGTCATTTTCTATTTCTCTGGAATGGAGGTGTCGATCCTGCCCAAGATGATCTTGGCGATTTGAGAGAGAGACGCATCCTCTTCAGTACCGTTGTCTTGCTTCTTCCCGTTTGTCTGTTAGTGATGTTCGCCAATTGGCGAGGTGGGGAGGGGGATGACAATTACGTTCTGTCGGGTGGATTGATTCTAGGGTTTAGCGTGCTCTACATTCAATCCTATCTCCAATTCCAAAGGCTTGCCGCTAATCTCGTGTTATTCGGTTACTGGTTGATGCCGACTATACTGATGCAGTCCTACGGATTACAGGGCACAACCATGATGTGGATTCTGCCAGTCCCTGCTGTCGCGATTTTACTGACCGGTCGTAGGAATGGCATGGCTTGGGGGCTTTTATCCGCAATGGCGATTGTAGTAACGGGGTATCTTCATGCTAACAGTCTGATTGATTACCGCTCTATCGGCGATGAATTCAGGCCAGAGGTGGGTATAACAAACGCCATCGAGGGGGTCCTGATTATGGCCATACTGTTGGGCACTGCACTCATATTTCGCAGAACTCAACGAGAAGCTGAAAGCAAGCTGAACAATACAGTTAACCGCTTGGAAAAGGAGGTTGTTAATAGACGGCACGCAGAGGTAGATTCGAAACGTTCAGAGCAAAGTAAATCTGCCTTTCTTTCAGCGATGAGCCATGAAATCCGTACTCCTCTTAACGGCGTTATTACCGCTACTCGACTTATGGTAGATGCTAAGACAGATGCTGAGCGACGGGAATATGCTGAGATTGTGTTAGGTAGCTCAGATACATTGCTGGAGTTGGTTAGTGATGTGATGGACCTTAATGCACTGGAGGCAGGCAGTTTTAAGATTGCCCTCAAAGCAGTTTTAGTTCGCGATGTTTTTCAGGCGACCTTAAGGCCTTTTTATTTTCAGGCTGAAGAAAAGGGTATTGCTCTAAATTTAACCATTGCCTCAGATGTCCCGAAGTATTTTCTGGGAGACAAGACCCGTGCTAAACAGATTTTGATGAATTTAATTGCCAATGCCATAAAATTTACAGCGAAGGGCTCTGTAAGCATCAGTGCTTCCTTCGAAAATAATATGTTACTTATGGTTGTTACGGACACCGGGGTAGGTATTGCTGCGGAGTCTCTGGATAAATTGTTTGAACCCTTTGTTCAAGAAAATTCCTCCACTCGAAATGATTATGGAGGTTCAGGGTTGGGCCTTGCCATTGTAAAGAAAACGATTACGGCAATGAGAGGAAGAATTCAGTTGGAATCGGAGCTTGGAATTGGCACTAAGGTATCAGTATATTTTCCTTACATTGAAGCTAGTGCACAAAGCATAATGGCGATAGAAAATAGCGTCACGGTGATACCTGAAATCCCGCCGATGAATTTGCTAATTGCTGATGATAATGCCGTTAATCGTATGGTATTAAGTAGATTGCTTGAGAATGACAATCATACAGTGGTCTCTGTTGAGGACGGACAGCAGGCATTGGACTATGTTAAAGCGCATTCGGTTGATGCTGTGCTGATGGATATTCAAATGCCGGTAATGAGCGGCGAGGAAGCGGCCGCTGAAATTAGGCGTCTGGCAAAGCCGGCTAATCAGGTGCCTATTATTGCGATTACTGCGAACACCAATTCTGGTGACGCCAAGCGATTGCTCGATGCGGATTTCGATGGCTTTCTGAGCAAGCCCTTTCGCCGCGAAGATCTGCTTCGTATTCTACAGCATTCCTGCCTCGGCAGATCTCCAGAGGGAAGTAGGCAAAAGGGATCGCAAGACACTGTTGTCAGTCCTTAGCTAAACGATGGTTTTTGGCTTTTATTTTCGTTTCACCTCTTATTCTAGCCTCAATGAATGGCCTCAACGGTGGAGGCTTTAACAGTGACGATGTTTCAAATCCTCATGGTTGGCGGGCTATGGTAATTCTCTGATACCGAGGGTGGTTAAGTTGTTGATGTCTAATATGAACCTGCACTTCAAGCCAAGTTATCTTGGGGCCACTATAACGTGGCTTAAGGCATGCCGAACAAATAGATCTTCGCCTTGAGGTATTACTCAATTTGGTAAAAGGGGGTTTGATCTGGTCCTGTTGAACGTGGATAATTCATGTTCCCAAAGGCTTTTTCAAAGCTTCTTAAGTATTGAATTCAGTGGTGATAAGAGAGTGAGTAGTAATCCAACCCCAAGTAGGTGGCAGACCGCAGAAGCGACTCCTGAAGACGGCGCCAGCATCAGAGCGCTATTTGAAAAAGTGTTCAAGCATGAAATGTCCTTACGTCACTGGGATTGGAAATACAGGCACGGGCGAGGGGAGGGGGTAGTGGTAAGGCACGGCGATGAAGTGGTTGCTTTCTACGGTGCGGTTAAACGGCGCGTTATGTGCCGTGGCGAACCCACCAATACCTTGCAATGCGTTGATACCATGGTCGATACCAGCGAACGCGGCTCACTATCTAAGAAAGGACCCTACTATTTAGCCGCCACTACATTTCTACAAAAGTTTATCGGTTACGATTTACCGTATTTATTTGGTTTTGGTTTTCCTAATGCTAGGGTGATGCGTCTTGGAGAGATTTTAGGTGTGCAAGCTGATATTGGCTCGGTGGTCGAGTTGGAATGGCCCGCTCAAGCAAGCGATCTTGTTTTTGGAAATGAGTTTCATCTTAGCGCCGATTCTCATGTGTCTTTAATTGACGAAATGTGGCTTGCTATGAGCGCCGATCTTGATGACCGTATCGTTATTGTTAGAGACATGGATTATTTGCTTTATCGATACAATGACAATCCCTCTCATCAATACCAATTTCATCTAGTCACTGAAGAATCCGGGAAACCACAAGGCGTATTAGTCAGTCGTCATGCAGATGGCCGTCTTTTAATCTTAGATTTCATAGGGCCGCTTGATAATTTCAAATCCATCGTGGCATTTGCACAAAACTTAGCGGCGCAAGATGGCCTCAGCGCCTTAAGTACTTGGATAACCGAGCCTGATGCCGCTATTTTTACAGGTGATATGGGTGCAGTAAAAAAAGGGACAGATTTGTCTGTTTCTGCGTCAGCGCCTGAAGGAGTTGTTGTTAGAGATATTGGTGTCCGTATTCCAACCTCGGTATGCTCTCCTGGTCCATCACCGGAATCGTTACAGGATGCTTGGTTTTTATTAGCAGGCGATACAGATTTTTTATAAACGGCTTTTGTCTTTTGTCTAGGGAATTATAAATTCATGACTGAAATGCTCGGCGAGAATAGTGTTGTTCCTTATCATACGTCACCAATTCCAGAAGGACCTTGGCTGATTTTTGCGCCTCATGCAGATGATGAAACTTTTGGCATGGGCGGAAGCTTGCTGCTCGCACGTAACCAAGGAATTGAAACCCATGTTGTTATAGTGACTGATGGGGCTCTGGGCGGAGACGGGGATCGCCAAGCACTGATAAACGAGCGCGCAGAAGAAGCCCGCCGAGCCTGTGCTGCACTTGGGGTAACACAGCTGTACTTCATGGAAGAACCTGACCGAGGGTTGAGAGTTACTGAGCAAACACTGGCAAAAACTAAAGAGTTAATCCGATCAACAAAAGCGGCGAGTGTATTTTTTCCTACTCCGCTTGAATATCACCCTGACCATCGTTCAACAGCTGATTTGGTTTGGACTGCTCGAAATGAGTTGTCAGAGTTTAAGGGGCAGATGTATTCTTATGAAATTACCACACAGGCGCCGATTAACTTTTTAATCGATACTTCGGAAGTGGCTCTCGAAAAATACAGTGTGGTAGATTTATATGCATCTCAATTAACGCAGTCCAAATATCTCGCGTTAACTCAGGCAATGGATACGGCCAGAACTTTTACTTTGCCTTTGGATAAAACAGCCGCTGAAGGTTTTTTTCATTTCGCTGACACATCAATCTCCTTACAAGCGCAATTGCTCGACAGTGTAGAGCGATTCTTTCAAAAAGTTAGCGATTAATATCGCCTAACAACAGCTAAGACCATTATTTCTTTCGCCTTCAGGGACTAATCTTAAAGAACAGCAGACAGCTGCATTGGGAGAATTATCACCGCGGTTTTTGTTAATGCCTCGGCATTCAATGCTTAGGCACTGAATGATAAAGCTAGCGAGTTAAAGCTTAGGTGAGCGGGCGTCACAAATTTTACGAGGCTCGTGGGAATCCTATTTAATGACGCTTTACAGTCACTTCCGGTTGGTTTAACCGGACATCAATAAATAAAAAATATCTAAATTTTCTGCGCAAATTTTGGTTCTCCAGCCAGCGTTGTTCAGGTGTAAAGCGGTGACGAAGACAGGCCCGCTCCCTTTTAGGCTGGGCAAGCAAAGTTTCTTTTTCAACAAAGTTCCTGATGAATGCTGACCTCAGAACCAATTGGGCTGTTGTTGCCGAATTCGCTTGAACTTGTGTTGGCATAGTCTAACGCAAATTTAACATTACTCTCTTTTCTCGTGTAAGTAATATGGCCTTTAATAAGAAGCTGGTCAAGGTCGCGATGCTGCCTTAGCTACGGCGTTGCATGTCTCCTTGATGCCTCTTTGATGCATTTAATAATTGATTGTTCTAGAATTTTCGTGCCAAGCGCCGAGCTTATCTTAATCGATTTGAGCATGGTCTGGTTTGGGCTGAAGCAAGCAAGCGGTAGCCGCGAGCTTAGAAAATAATGTCTGGGTTTCATTAGGAATATTCTGCGTTGCTATTTTAGGTAGCGGTGGATTAGAAGCTTTATTGTGTATGAACGATGCGCTCCTATAAATTCGAGAAAAGCGATATAATGTTTATATCTGAGTAAATGATCAGAATTTCTATACACGATTCTTCACCCTAAAGTGAGTTTTTCACTTTAGGATCAGGTACCGTTGAAATGGGTTTCGGGGATAAGGTGAATAAGAAGTTGGTTTTGCTGGGTCCTGTCCCCTAACGGTCTGCGATACGCGGGCTGGGCAGATTGTATGATAGCGAATGGATTGTTGAGTTTGCCAAATACTTGTTACTTTCACTCACTAAAAATGCCGGTTGTCTTAGCTATTCAAATAGAAAACTAAGCAAAACACTGAATAGACTGGACAATAAACAGTTACATAAATTGACAAGTAGATAAATAGAAAGGAAGAGGCGTTCGCTGGTGCTAATCGACATAGTTTTTATATTGCTTGGACTCGTTTTACTGGTTGTAGGCGGGGATTTTTTGGTACGAGGAGCTTCTTCTATAGCCGCTGATTTCGATGTGCCTCCTATGGTTATTGGTTTAACTATTGTGGCTTTTGGAACCAGCGCCCCTGAGCTGTCGGTAAATGTCCTAGCTGCGGTGCAAGGCAACACTGATGTTTCATTCGGCAATATAATTGGGTCCAATATAGCTAATATTGGCTTGATACTGGGCATATGCGCAATCATAAAGCCTCTTGCAGTTCACGGTAGTATTGTCGAGCGGGAAATCCCCATGATGCTGCTAGCGTCTTTAGCTGTGCTAATTCTCGCGTCAGACCAATTTTTACTGGGCGAACAGAGTGCCTTCGACCGATCTGATGGCTTGATTCTTCTTTTACTATTCGGCATGTTTATGTTTTATACCGTTGTCGATGTGATTAAAAGTCGGCAGTCTGACCCTTTGTTAAAACAGATTGAGGAAGAAAGTGAACCAAGCGGGTTTAGCACAGGTCTTTATAATTTTGGCTTGGTCTTAGTTGGTTTGGTAATGCTAATAGGAGGCGGGCAACTGGCCGTTGATTATTCAGTGTCGGTCGCCAGTGCGCTGGGTGTGCCAAGTGTTATTATTGGTCTCACGATAATAGCCATAGGAACTAGTTTGCCAGAGTTGGTTTCTTGCGGTCTAGCGACTTGGAAAGGTCATACTGATATTGCGATAGGAAGTGTCATTGGTTCGAATATTTTTAATTTACTTCTGGTCAGCGGGATTTGTTCGACTATCACTAAAATAGAAGTTCCGATGCCAGGAGGTGACACAGACCTATTTATGATGGTGTTTCTGTCAGCGATACTATTGCCGCTTAGCTTATCATTTAAGTCCAGGCTAGTTAGGGGGGAAGGTGTGGCTCTTTTTGTGATGTATTTCGCTTTTATGGGATGGCGGGTAATGTCGATAGTGTAAAGTACTCTAAGCTAGGCCTGGTAGTAAGTTGCGCAGGCCGCCGGCGATAAATTCGATTGCCATGGCTGCCAGAATTAGCCCCATCACCCTTGTTGTTACGTTCATCGCCGTTTGGCTCATGTGGTCTGCAATCTCAGGTGCAAAGTGAAAAATGACCCAAATTAGCAGTGCGATGATTTGGCAAACTACAAAGAGGCTAAGCTTGTCTAGCCACTGCGTAGCTTGGTTGCCAAAAAGGATAATCGTGCTTATAGCTCCAGGCCCAGCTAAAAGGGGCATCGCCAGTGGCACTACGGCAACGTTCTCACTATCCACAGCTTCTTCGTCCTCTTCAGGGGTATGACGGACCCTGCCCTGTCGGGCATTGAGCATGCTGAATGCGAGTACAATGAGCAGCATGCCGCCAGCCACGCGAAAAGCATCTACGCTAATATTAAAAAAGTTGAGAATTGACTGCCCCAAAAACATTGAGACGGTAAATATGACAGCAACGGCGATCGCAGTGTTGCGAGCTACAACCGGTCTTTCTTTTTTAATATTTGAGGTGAAAGCTAGGTAAAGCGGCACAACACTCAGCGGGCTGACGATGGCAAATAGGCCGACCAGCATCTGCAGGGCTTCATTGGTACTAAAATCATTCATAGCTGCATCATTTGTATTAAGTTAAAAATAGCAAGGTGAAGGATACGCCGAAACTAATCCGAAAGTACGTCCAAGTTACACAATTGGTGTTTGATCGCTAGGGGTGTCATCTGTTGCCGGGTCCATTTCATATTGAAATCCTTCTATACTTTCCGCCATGCTGTCGGTGTCTTTAAATCTGGCTATGTGAAATAGGGCCTCCCCTTCATTGACGAGGGGTATGTTGGTTCGGCCGATTATTAAGCCGTCATTGGGAGCGGTTACTACCTCGTCTGACTCGCCAAAAGGGTCAGAGACGGTAGCCAGTATCTCATCCTTGGTGACAGGGTCTCCCAATTTTTTCTCGCTACGCAATATTCCACTTTTTGGTGCTCGGACCCAAAGACTGGAACGAGCGTAATGGGAGGGTATTTTAGGGGTTTTAGACCGAGATTTTGCGAGGAGACCAAGCTCGCGCAAAGTTGAAATCACGCCGCGAACGCCTGCTCTTATTGAGACTTCGTCAAAGCGCAGTGCCTCGCCGGCTTCGTAGACAATGATTGGAACGCCAAGCTCAGCGCCTGCGTGGCGCAGCGAGCCCTCCAGCAGGCCTGTATTGACAATTATAGGCGCGGCAAAGGCTTCTGCCATACGCTTGGTTTCCGGGTCTCCAAGTACCGCTCGAACTTGAGGGAAATTGTCGCGATGTACCGCAGCGGTATGAAGGTCAATGCCATGCGTGCACCTTTTTACGATTTCATTGAGAAAAAGATGGGCCGTGCGTCCAGCAAGTGAGCCTTTTTCGGAGCCGGGGAAGCTCCGGTTTAAATCTCGTCGATCAGGCAGATATCGGGTTTTGGCAATGAAGCCGAAGACGTTAACAACGGGAACAGCGATAAGAGTGCCCTTGAGATTTTTAATCGATCGTATCTGGAGCACCCTGCGAATTATCTCAACTCCGTTAATCTCATCGCCATGTATAGCGCCTGAGATAAACACCGTCGGCCCAGGCTGGCGGCCGTGAATCACTTGTACCCGGCAGTACATTGGATTGTTAGTGTAGAGGTCAGGAATGCGCAGATCTATAAAAGCTTTTTGACCTGGTTTTATTGTAACGCCGCCCAGCGTAAACGATTCTCTGATCACTTATTTTCTTCCTCGAATCTGTACTTTATTAGGTTTCATGTTCTTTTCTTCGTCGATTAGTTTGGGTGTCTAAGGCAGTTAGGCGCTATCGAATAGGCTGTCTATTTTCGACTCACGTTAGGATTTGATACTCACTAACGCCTCAGTATAACACGTTGCGTGGGGCTTTTTTTTGGCAGAAGTTAGGTCTGTCTAAAGCTGATATCAAAATATATCGTCAAGACAAAAAAGCATTAGCATTAGAAAGCCTAGCTCGTGATTTATTTAGAAGAGTGATTGGACTTGAGACTGAGTTTGACAGATTTTTGAAATGAGCTAGGTAGTTTGATTAGTAGTGGGCTAAATAACATGGCCATGAGGTGGCGGGGCGTCGAGTGTTCTGGGAGAAATGCCACAGTGGGTCAAATTGAGTTAGGGCTTAATGAAAGAGCGCTAACGCTGCTTTACTCCCTTACCTCCCTTTACGCTATTAACTGCCTTTTACATTGTTAGCTTGAGGTGAGTCTTGGCTTCGGCTCTGCTTGCACCGTTGCGAGCAATAACGGACTTGATCCCAGTCTCTAGACCATTTCTTGCGCCAGCTAAATGGCCGGTCGCATTTAAGACAGACCTTGTCAGGCAGGTTGATTTTTTTATGCGCCATTTTTGATTGTTCGGACCTAAGTTAAGTCAAGCTAGGTGTAAGTTAAATGCCAGATGATCAGAATATGCGAAAAAAAAGCAAGCGCAGATCAAGGTCGAGCTTTACTCTAACACCTTACTTACTTTATTCCATAGAGTAGACGATCGAATAAATCCGCGCCGGTTAGAATGCGTTGCTTCTCTGTCCAAACTAGCACTACGTCGTGTTCGATAACGCCGAGATTGCCGGTTTTGCTTCTCTTCATCATCCGCATTACCGAACCGAGGTTAGTTTTATTAGATTTGATGATTATGGGCCTGTGGCAATAATTGTAAGGATTAGCGGGTTGTTCATTGAGTAGGGCGTCACGAAGGAAACCGTCGGCATCGAGTATGAGCTGTGGTTCATTCTTCTCATCGGTTAAAACTACCCACTTTTTTCCAGACGCATTTATCTTGCACAAGAAAGGGTCATCTAGGCTAGGACTAAATTTTGGAAGCTGTGGTAAATCGATGTTGGTAGGAAAGGCAAGAACACTGCTAGGATCAAGCTCTGAACCTTCGGTGTTAGCGGTAAAGTCGTCAATTTCTAGAAAATTTAGGGCGCCAATTCCTTCCACGTCATCGACATCGCTTTTGTGATGTTCGACGTGCTTGAGCAGCATGTCGCGTATGACCTGTTCGCGGAAAAATTCCGGAGACTCTTTACCTAGCCATGCATCGAGAAAGCGGGCGGCAGGTTTTGCAACAGGATAAAGAACAAACTGATAAAAGCGCAGTACTGGACTAAGCAGTGATGCCATTCTCAAGGCGTTTCGGGAAAAGTAGGCCTGTGGAATGATTTCGCCTAAAAAGGTGATAACAACGGTAGAAAACACAAATGCTGCCGCGCCTGCTAAGACAGAGTTAGAGAGCAAGGTTAAAAGCACATTGATGCCAACATTTCCCCAGAGAATCGTGGTCAGAAGAAAATTTGAATCTTCGCGCATTTTAAGGACTTTTTTCGCTTTCGGATTGGTTTGCGCTTCAACCTCCAATTGCAGGCGGGATAGGCCAAAAAAGGCGAGATTAAGACCAGAGAACATCGCCGATTGCGACACACAAAAAAGTATACCAAGCCAGATCATCGCTATTCCTTTTTAAATCAATTTAAGTTTGCAGGGTGTCAATCGAGCAGACATTACTCGCAAAGTTTTGTGTCTGTAAGGTTTGCCGCCTAGAAAAGCTGACTCGCGCCGCTACACAGACCACAGTATTGGTAAGAGGACAAATGAGCAAATGAGGCAGGCGATACTCACAGTTTTGG
>JBLHTH010000114.1:0-11001 GCA_047627195.1 Pseudohongiellaceae bacterium
AAGATTGTAACGTGGGTTAACCAGGTGTTCTCTCAGGCATTCCCCCCTGAACCCAACAGCTCTCGCGGCGCTGTGCCATATTCAGTCTCCGTGCCGGTCAACAAGGCAGAGCCCAAATTTGGAATCGCTGCACAGGTAATTCAACATCAAAGTGATGACAAGTTAGTAGCACAGCAGGCAGAAGCGAATGCTGTCATTTACGAAATTAAATCGATCCAACTTGACGACCCCAAAGCGAGCATTGCGATTTTAGTCAGAAGCCGATCTCATCTAGCTAGAATCATTCCTTTGTTGAAGGAATATCAAATCCCATGGCTAGCCACCGATATTGATCGGCTGGGTACTTTGCCGGTTATTGAAGATTTGTTGAGCTTAACCAAAGCGCTTTTAAATCTAGCAGACCGAGTTGCATGGTTGTCTGTTCTGCGAGCTCCGTGGTGTGGACTCACAAGTGGTGATTTGTTTGCCATAACTGAAGACGTCGGAAATAGTAGCATTTGGTCGGGGCTACTAGCCTTCGCCGGCAGCAATGGCCGAGACAACAACGAGGTGATCACTGGACTCTCCGCTGATGGCGCTGCCCGATTAAGCGGGATCGTGAAAATTCTTCATCACGCCATTTCAATACGTTTTAGGGTGCCGCTTCGGGATTTGATTGAGTCTACTTGGACTTTGCTGAGGGGGGTTTGCACCTCAACTGGAGATGAGGCATTTAGCGTCGCACACTACTTTACTCTTTTAGAACAGTACGAGCTGGGCAATGGTCTTTTGAATGTCGCTGACTTCCAAGAACGAGTTAGCCAGTCATTCGTAAGCCCTCCTATAGACTCTGACAACAGTAATCCGGTCAACATTCTCACCATGCATAAATCAAAGGGACTAGAATTTGACCATATTATTTTACCTGGATTGACTCGCACGCCAGCTAGCGATGACAAGCAGTTATTGCAATGGTACGAACGACTCAACGCCAACGGAGATAACCGGTTATTCCTAACCACTCAAACGGCGGTAGGCAACGAAGAAAACAAACTATACGACTTAATGCGCTATGAACAGCAGCAAAAAAACCTGCTTGAGGACACACGACTACTTTACATCGCTGTCACCCGAGCGCGCACCTCAGCGCTGTTACTGGGTACAATAAGCGAGGACAGCAAGGGAGAATACCAGCCTCCAAAGAGCTGTCTGTTGAGCAGGATATGGTCACAGCTAGACAGTGGCAACTTCAACCTCGAAAAAGTGAATTTAACTGAGGAAGAGATACAGTTATTCTACGGAGAGGTAAACGATGAGGAAACCAGCCGCGGGGATTTATTCCCAGACGTCACCCCGATTAACCGATTTGAATCCGCTTTAGAGCTTAACTCAGCGGAATTAAATTCTCTCTCCCTCACCATAGACAAATATAGCCCACCGGCAACCGCCGAGGAAGACTCGCAAGACGAAAACGAAAGCGGCGAACCTGAGGCATTTGAGTATGACAACCCACTCGCAGCGGCTATAGGCACTCTCATCCACAGCAGCTTGGAAAGCTATACAGTTTCCCATGAAAAAGATTTGTGGCTTAAAAAGTTAAGCAGTCAGAGGAGTTTTTGGCGCCTTTATTTAAGGCAGCATTTAGACGGTGAAGCTGAGCTGGAAGCTATTCTGGACAAAGTACAAGAGACTATAAAAAGCAATACTGCCAACAATGAGTTTGCTTGGATTTTTGATGAACACGGTTTAGAAGCCCAATCCGAATTAGGCTTAACAAATAAGCACAACCGCCTATTTATTGTAGACCGTACCCTGATAGATAAAGAGGGGATCCGCTGGATTATAGATTTTAAGACTGGCCACCCCAAATCATCACAAAGCAATGAAGCGTTTATCCAATCAATGAAAGAACGTTATCAATCCCAACTATTAAATTATGGAAATCTATTTGCTGAATTGGAGAGCCGAAAAACAAAACTGGCTTTGTATTTAACAAGCATAGAAAAACTAGTTGAGCTTTGATTTAGACATAGCAATATTAACGGCTACCCGAGCCTAATAGTCACCTTTGTCGATGGCGTAAATACCGGCAGCATTTCTAAAATAGCCTTTGTAGTCTAGCCCGTACCCGAACACATATTCGTCAGCAATTGTTAATCCCACAAAATCGGCTCGTAGCCTCGTTAGCTTTCGATCATGCTGCTTGTCGGTCAACACCGCGGTGAATACTTTCACAGCCCCAGCGTCAGTACAGTAATTAACAACGGCATCGAGCGTGGCACCCTCATCGAAAATATCATCGACTACTAAAACCACCCTTCCTTTTAAATCCAAACTTGGGCGCTTTTGCCAATCAAGATCAGAAGCACTGGTTTTACCGCGGTATCGTGTTGCATGCAGATAGTCGACCTGCAAGGGGAAATGCAGCTGCCCGAGTAACTTGCCCGTAGTTATCAGCCCCCCATTCATCACACACATAATTATCGGATTTTTATCCTTTAGTTTGGCTGTGATATGTTTGGCCATGCTCGTTATCGCCGCCTCAACTTCCACTTCATCGTGAAGCAGTGTTGAGCGATCGAATACAGCCTTAATATTTTCTAAGTTTACGTCACTCACTTAACTTTCTGGCAACATTTGGTCGCCGCCTGACCGTGATTCTTTATTAGCTTCTTTCACCATATACTGCAATAGGTTCTGTGGAAGTCCATCGAGAGTCGTTGTTGGGAATGCAAAATCGGCACCGTTTTTATGGACGATATCCACGATCTTCAGCATTACATCCTCTTTAACTTCATGAAACCGAATCCAGTTAGTCGTTTTAGTAAACGTATAAAAAAAGAAATCTAAAGAAGAGGCACCATACCCATTGAAGTTGACAATGAGAGTTTGTGTAGCGTCAATATCTTCATGCTTTTCAAGCATCGCTTTTACGTCACGCACTATAGCGCTCATTTTATCGGAGTCTTTATAACGAATACCTATTTTTTCGTTAATACGTCTGTTTGTCATGCGCGAAGGATTTTCAACTACAATAGTATTAAAAACCGCATTAGGTATGTAAAGAGGCCGCTTATCGAATGTTCGCACCACCGTTAAGCGCCAACCTATTGCTTCAACAGTTCCTTCAATTTCTCGATCTGGCGAGCGCACCCAGTCACCGATAGCAAACGGTCGGTCTAGATAAATCATTAAGCCACCAAAGAAATTGGACAATAAATCTTGAGCTGCAAAGCCGATTGCTATACCGCCTACGCCACCAAAAGCCAGCAATGCAGTTATCTCAATCCCTATCGTGGGCAGAGCCACTAAAACTGAAGATATCACTATAGCAAGCCGGATTAATTTTGCCAAAGCGTGGAGTGTGGTGGGGTCTAACTGGGTTTGCTCTGATGATTTCTCAGCCTTGAGTTTATCCAATATCCTAGCTTCAGCCAAACTTATAAACCGCACCAAAAACATCATAATCAAAACGACAAAACTTAGCTTTCGAACCAACTCTAGATTTTGAGTTGAAAACAGTTCTGACTCAAGATAGCTGTCACTAATCTGAACAGCCCACACCAACCCAAAGATAAGAATAAGAAAACTTACCGGCCTTCTCGCGGCCTGAAATAAGGCGTCGTCCCAGACATTACTGGTTCTCTCTAGGCGCTGGCCCATAACATTTAAGAACCTATTCGCGACATACCGACCTGTAAGCGTAAGTGCGACGGCTGCAAAGACCTCGATCCCCCAACCGAACTGACGCATACTCTCTATTCCGAACCAATTTTCCATTATTTCCACTAGCTACCTTCCGTTAGTTTTTTAATCGCAGCGCTTGCGTCAAGCCACTGCTGAGAATTATAAAGATCACTTAAATCTATCTTTTGCGCCGACATACTTTTTAGCCGCTCGCTTAGTTCTAGGTTGCAGCTAGAGGCGTTAGCCTCCAAGTAATCAGCCACCTCTAGTGCAGCAGCTGCATCGTTACATACCAGCACCATATCGCAGCCCGCCGCTAAAGCTAAATCCGTGCGGACACATAAACTCCCAGCTGAGTGGGCCGCTGTCATAGTCAGGTCATCGCTAAAAACCACGCCCTCAAATCCTAACTCGCCGCGCAGCTTTTGTTTAATCCAAAAGGATGAATAGCCCGCGCAGTCCCCATCCAAATCCGGATACTGAACATGAGCTGGCATAATTGCACCTAAAAAGCCTATCGAACGGGCAAATGCCTGATAGTCAGATTGGAGTATTTTTTCAGCCGCTCGGGAGTCAATCGGCAACTCATGATGAGAATCGGCTATGACAGTGCCATGACCTGGGAAGTGCTTCCCCGTGGCAGCCATTCCAGCCTCATTCATTCCTTCAACATATGCTTGAGCTAAAATACTCACAGATTCAAAATCTGCCGCAAAAGCCCGTTCCTTAATTACCTCACTTTGCAGGGTAAACAAATCCAAGACCGGAGCAAAACTGAAATCAATACCATGGTGAAGCACCTCAGCTGCCATTGCCCATCCGCAAGTCCTCGCCATTTTCAGCCCCTGCTTTGGGCTGTGCTCATAGAGCTCACCTATTAATCTCAGTGCTGGCAGCTCTAAAAAACCCGTCTTAAGACGCTGGACCCGGCCGCCCTCTTGGTCCACGGCAATGAGTAGTTCAGGCCTAAGACTACGAATAGCGGCAGTCAGTTCAAGCAACTGCGCCGGCGATTCATAATTTCGTGAAAATAGGATTAACCCCCCAACTACAGGACGCTGCAGTAAAGCTTTCTCGGAATCTGAAAGAGCTGTACTTTCCAAGTCCAGCATTAGTGGACCCAAAGCATTATTCATGGTGTTTTTTCACTTTATCTGTTGAGGCGCGATTATCACAGATAAGTTTTTAGTGGGCAAAATTATGTAATGCTCAGATGCTTAGCAATCACTTTTAATTCGAAGCCGTGCAGATTACCTGTTTTAGCTCTAAAAGATTATTTTCTTTATTTATTTTCGCACTATAGTGAAAATTAGGTGTAGATTATAGGTCTGAACCTATTTCTATCTGGGCTTTTAAAATCCGCTTATAGATAAAGGTTTTGAGTGCACCACACAAGTTGGGGGCGTATAGAGCAAACCAGACAACAACCAAGACATCCAACTGACAACAACCAAGACAGCAACCAAGACATCCACCAGACAACAACCAAGACAACAACCAAGACAACGACCAAGACAACAACCAAGACAACAACCAAGACAACAACCAAGACAACAACCAAGACAACGACCAAGACAACGACCAAGACAACAACCAAGACAGACAACAACCAAGACGACAAGCAAGACGACAAGCAAGACGACAAGCAAGACGACAAGCAAGACGACAAGCAAGACGACAAGCAAGACGACAAGCAAGACGACAATCGAGACAACTTAGCGAGGCGACAAGCGATGCAACAGTTACTCCCAGAAGTTGCTACATGGTACGCAGATGCTGTCAGCGGCATGGTATTTGAAGTGGTAGCTATAGATGAAGAAAGTCGTACCATCGAAATTCAATTTATTGATGGTGAAGTTGGCGAGTACGATCGCCCGACCTGGCAATCCCTCATGCTTTCCTCCATTGACCCCCCCGAGGATTGGCGCAGTCCGTTTGAAGTTTCCCCAGAAGATGGCTTGGATCCAGACAAGGCGATTATCCCGGATGATTGGTCCGCACCGCTGACAAAGTTCGAGCCTGAAATGATCGATTTCGGCGACGACTTTCAAATACTCTAGGCCCGCTCGCCCTACAGCCTTTATATTTAGGGCTTTTGGAGAGATACACCGCGTTTACTAAAGATTTCTTGAGATCATCAGATAACTGTATATAATTACAGTTGTTTTGATTCTGAGGGATTTATAATGAACAAGCTAACCGCTAGGCAAGAAGAGATCCTCGCCTTTATAAAAGAGTATTTACAGGAAACTGGCTTCCCGCCTACCAGATCAGAAATTGCTCAAAAAATGGGCTATCGATCACCAAATGCTGCGGAAGAGCATTTGCGGGCTCTGGCTCGCAAGGGTGCTATTGAAATGCAGCCAGGCGCTTCCCGAGGCATTCGCTTGCCCATTACCGAACAACTAGGTCTACCAATAATTGGCCAGGTTGCTGCCGGTAGTCCAATCCTTGCTCAAGAGTCTATCTCTGACTACTGCAAAATTCCTCCAGACATGTTTACCCCTAGTGCCGATTATTTACTTACCGTAAAAGGCACCAGCATGATCAATGTTGGTATATTCGAAGATGACCTATTGGCTGTCCACAAAACCGATCAAGCCAAGAGCGGTGACATCGTTGTAGCTAGAATTGAAGACGAGGTGACAGTAAAGCGCTTAAGTAAATCTAGCGACAAGAACACCATTACTTTGATTGCCGAGAATCCTGATTTTGCACCCATTGTTGTCGACTTGCGCAATACCAGCTTCGCAATAGAAGGCATTAGTGTAGGGGTTATTAGGCGCGGGCTCTGAGCCGGACTACTGAGTTAAAAGGCCTTAGCATTGGCATCCTATTTCAAACTGGGTTTGCCAATCCTCGACCAATACAAGGGTCAGACTCGCATTTAGAGTACGTCCGCCTCATAAAAAATGCCGCTGCAATTACTTGCAGCAGCATTTTTTGTCTATACCAAACTTAAATATGATTTAGGCTTGTTATTTAGCCTTTTCCAAGCCTGTTCTTGCTTAGGCCCGCAGCGTACTTTGTAAGCGAGCACGTAATTAACCTCTTATACTTACATGCTATTTACATGCTATTTACATGCTATTTACATGCTATTTACGTGCTACTTATGTGCTTTTAGGCAACCTTCTTTTTTGCCGCTTTTTTCTTCGCTACTTTCTTTTTGACAGCTACTTTCTTTTTGACAGCCGCTTTCTTTTTGGCAGCTTTTTTCTCAGGCTTTGAAATCACCCACGCACCACCTTCATAGAAAGCTTTCCAACCCGTCGCCTTTTTATCCACCTCGGTTTGAACATATTGCTCTTTAGTCTTTCGACTGAAGCGGATTAAGGCTTTATTACCATCGTCGTCTTCAACTGGTGCTTTAAACAAGAAATCGTACTTGGGATCAATCTCTTCTTTATGTGGCAAAATCTCTGCAACGTAAGGTGCTCTAGTCTCTCTATTGCGCGGGAATTTACTGGCTGCCAGAAACAAACCAGCAGCACCGTCGCGAAGAATATAATGATCTTCCACGGTTTCGCATTCCAATTCAGGCATCGGCACCGGGTCCATCTTAGGTGGCGCTGCCTCCCCGTTACGCAAGAGCTTGCGCGTGTTCTTACATTCTTCGTTTGTACAACCGAAGTACTTGCCAAATCTGCCTGTCTTAAGCTGCATTTGCGCCGTGCATTTATCACATTCAAGCACAGGCCCGTCATAACCTTTAATCTTGAATTCACCTGATTCGACTTCGAAACCAGAACAATCTGGGTTATTGCCGCAAACATGAAGCTTGCGCGTCTCATCGATAAGGTAAGCATCCATTGCTGTATTGCAAGTGGAACAGCGGCGCTTTTGTCGAAGCAGAATATTTTCCTGTTTCTCAGCTTCCTCTGCAGTGTCAGTGCGTATAGCTTCATCGCCGGGGGTTAGATTAATAGTAGACTTACACCGCTCTTTTGGCGGCAAGGCATAGCCTGAACAGCCTAAGAATACGCCGGTTGATGCAGTACGGATTTGCATATAGCGGCCACACTTAGGACATTCAATATCAGTTCCTGTAGGGTCGTTAGTCCGCATTCCGCCGTCGGAGGATTCGGCAACGGCTAACTGCGAGGTAAAGCCTTTATAAAAGTCATCAAGTAAATTCTTCCACTTAGTATCTCCGCTGGCTACCGCATCCAAAGATTCTTCCATCTTCGCCGTAAAATCATAGCTCATTAGTTCACTGAAGCTCTCTTGCAGCCTTTCAGCCACAATGTCACCCATCTTAAGGGCATAGAAGCGCTTACTCTCTACACGGACGTAGCCGCGGTCCTGAATGGTGGAAATGATTGAGGCGTATGTAGAAGGCCTGCCTATACCCTTTTTCTCCAACTCTTTAACCAAACTGGCTTCTGTGAAGCGAGCCTGTGGTTTTGTGAAATTTTGAAATGGATCGAGCTTACCGAGCTTCATTACGTCGCCAACATCAACATCTGGAAGGACAATGTCCTCCTCTTTCGATGGCATCACAGCTAGGTAGCCATCAAATTGCATGATTCGGCCCTTGGTTCTCAGCTCAAACTCTGCCGCGGCAATCGTTATGCTGCTGCTTAAATACTTAGCTGGGGGCATCTGGCAAGCGACAAAGTATTGCCAAATTAAGGCGTACATCCGAACAGCGTCAGGCTCCATGCCCATTAATTTATTGGCAGCAACTCGAACGTCAGATGGCCGTATGGCTTCGTGAGCTTCTTGAGCGCCGTCCTTAGAGCTGTAGCGGATCGGATTTTCAGGCAAGTACTTGTCACCGAAGTTCTTTTCAATATAGTCCCGACACTGAGCCACAGAATCATTACTTAAATGAGTTGAGTCCGTTCTCATATAGGTAATGTAGCCAGCCTCATAAAGGCGCTGAGCCATAAGCATGGTTTTCTTAACCCCGAAGCCTAGGCGCGTGCTTGCGGCCTGCTGAAGCGTCGAGGTGATCAATGGAGGCTTTGGCTTTGAAGATGTAGGCCTGTCTTCCCGCTTTAATATAGAAAATTCAGACGACTCTAGGGTTTTAAGTGCCGCATCTGTGTCGGCTTGATTATCTGGGCGGAAGTTTTTCCCATCCTGGCGGACAACCTGGCAGCGAAGCTTTTCTTTCTTAAGCGTCGCTAAGTCTGCGAACACTTCCCAAAACTCTTCTGGGATAAATGCACGGATTTCACGCTCGCGCTCAACTACAAGAAGAACTGCAACCGATTGCACGCGTCCTGCAGACAAGCCCCGCGCAACTTTAGCCCAGAGTAATGGGGACACCATGAACCCAACCACGCGGTCCAAGAACCGTCTAGCCTGCTGGGCTTCGACATAGCGCATGTCTAGCTCGCCTGGTTCAGAGAACGCCTCGGTGATTGCGCGTTTAGTGATCTCATTAAAGACCACACGCTTATATCGGCTAGGATCGCCGCCAATCGCTTCTTTTAAATGCCATGCAATAGCCTCTCCTTCTCTATCAAGGTCAGTTGCGAGATAGATGTGATCGGCATTCTTAGCTAGCTTTTGCAACTCCGATACTACCTTCTCTTTACCGGGCAGTATTTGATAATTTGCTTGCCAATCCTTTTCAGGGTCGATGCCCATTCGGGCAACAAGCTGCTGTTTGGATTTCTTTTGCTTATAGACAACTTTGTCTTCAGGATTCATTTTGCGGGTAATAGCCGCCGCTGCCGCGCGCGCTTTTGGGTCAACAGGCTTGCCACTGCCACTGGTGGGCAGGTCACGAATATGTCCCACACTGGACTTCACTATGAAGTCGTTACCAAGGTATTTGTTTATTGTCTTGGCTTTCGCTGGGGACTCTACTATTACTAACGATTTACTCATCTATTGGTATCTAAATCCGTTTTCAGGGTGTCAGGGAGCGCACATATATAAGGGCTAGATGCGAGTGGGTCAAGTTTTCTGTTGAAATAAATTGAAGTGATCAGCAATTTAGATGTTTCACCCATCCACACTTTAGGCTTCTTTGAGCCCAAACTCAGAGCGCATTAATAATCTTTCAATACAACAACATAGTTACAATTAGAGGTGCTTAAAAATACCGCCATAGCAAGCCAGAATTAGCGGCCTAACGCACAGCTAAGAAAATACAGCGCCTAAACCCGATGGTAAATGGTGCCAAGGTTGATTATGAATTTTACTCAAAAAAATAGTGCCATCTGGCACTATTTTTTATCAATAACTGTCACAGAGCAAACCAAAGGCCTACATTTTAACCTCATGAGTCCAGCCAAAGTCATCCGTAAGCTCACCTTTTTGTATTCCCACCAAGGTGTCATACAGTTGTTGGGCAATCGGCCCCACTTCGCTGCCATCCCCATAAATTGAATGCCAATGCTCATCAAAATAAAGTTTACCCACTGGCGATAGCACGGCGGCGGTGCCGCAGGCAGCCATCTCTTGAAAGTTTGAAAATTCCGCCCGCAGGTCGATTGGGCGCTCTTGAGTGTTCATGCCCATCTGATCTCTAGCAAATTCCATAATCGAGCGACGCGTTATGCTTGGCAAAATGGCATCGGACTTAGGCGTCACCAGATTGCCATTGCTCATAACAACCAAAATATTGGCTGAGCCTGCTTCATCTATATACCGGTTTTCAGAGGCATCCAAATATAAAGCCTCATTGGCCCCTAGTTCTTGTGCCCGCCTAGTGGCCAGCAATCCACCGGCATAATTTGCACCAACTTTAAAAGAGCCAGTGCCCCGAGGCGCAGCACGATCTATGTCAGATACAGCAAGTGAAATCACCGCCATTCCCGCTTCTTTATAGTAGGGCCCCACTGGGGACACAAAAACACGAAATTCGTATTCTTTAGCTGGGTTCAAGCCAAGATTTTCGCCCACCCCGATTAGCATAGGGCGAATGTAAAGTGATGCGCCAGAGCCATAAGGCGGAATCCATGCGTAATTTGCGCGGACCGTTTCCTCTACTGCTTGAATGAACAGCTCCTTAGGGACCTGCGGCATCAATAACCTGGGTGCCGCAGAATTCATACGCTCGTTATTTAACACAGGGCGGAATAAAAGAACCCGGCCATCAGCAGCAGTTTGTGCCTTCATACCTTCAAAACACTGCTGTGCGTAGTGGATAGACGGCGCCCCCTCGTGAATGCTGATAGTTTGATCAGTAATCAGTTCGCCATCTTGCCACTTACCATTTTGATGCAAAGCGCGAAATCTATAATCCGTTTTCTGGTACTTAAAACCCAACTCTGACCAATCCAGCTTTTTTTTAGAAACTTGTACGTCCACAACATCAACTCATGAATAACTTGGGGACACGATTATCGAGCAATTTATTGCTAATAGCTAGAT
>JBLHTH010000115.1:0-10968 GCA_047627195.1 Pseudohongiellaceae bacterium
ATGGGCTCGGTTGCCGGGTTGGGCGCCGTTAGAGTTACCATCTCACATTTTTCCCTGATGATAAAAAACACTAGCCAACTATTTGTTGCTGGTCCACCAGTCGTAGAACGAGGGTTCGGCAAACCGGTGGAGAAGAACGAACTCGGCGGATCACAAATTCACGCCTATGGAAGTGGCGCTGTCGATAACGAAGTTGAAACCGAGCTCGATGCCTTTGCAGCGATTAAAAGCTTCCTATCTTACCTTCCACAAAACGTCTGGCAAGCACCGCCAATAATCCCCTGCAGTGACCCTTCGGGACGAAGAGATGAGTCTTTAATATCAGTAATTCCAAGAGATAGGCGGCAGGTATATCAGGTAAGAAAAGTCATTTCTGGAGTCGTCGACGATAAATCTTTCTTCGAACTTAATCCCGGTTATGGTAAATCGTTGACAGTGGGACTTGCTAGACTTAACGGTCACCCAATCGGAATAATGGCAAATGACACAATGCATCTAGGCGGCGCTGTTAATGCCGCCGCAGCAGACAAAATGATGCGCTTTGTAGATCTTTGCGACACATTCCATTTGCCAGTTGTTAACCTTGTAGACAATCCCGGCTTCTTGATTGGCGTACAGGCAGAACAAGAGGGCACAGTTAGATTAGGCAGCCGTGCATTGATGGCCTGCCTGCAAGCTTCTGTGCCTTGGGTTTCAGTAATCATTAGGCGCTGCTATGGCGTCGCTGGCGCCGGTCATGGCAACTCTGACCGCCTCAACCTTCGCTATGCTTGGCCATCAGCAGACTGGGGCTCGCTGCCAATTGAGGGTGGTGTGCAAGCCGCCTATCGCAGAGAAATTGAAGCCTCAGAAGACCCCGATGCTCGGCGCCGAGAAATAGAAGCTGATCTTGAGCAATATCGCTCTCCGCTACGAACTGCGGAAGCATTTGGCATCGAAGAAATAATTGATCCTCGCGACACCCGTGCGATTCTTTGTGACTGGGTTGCCTTAGCGTATGAAATCATCCCCACTCAGCTAGGCCCTAAATCACGAACTGCAAGACCATAGACAACAAACCTACAAAACATGATCAGATAAGCTCCAATTGAAAACTCAAGGAAAGTCCAATGAAAGCAGTTCGAATACATTCCCAAGGTGGGCCAGACGTTCTTGTTTTTGAGGAAATTGGCGCCCCCATGTTGTCAACAACTGACGTGCTGGTAAAAATAGAAGCCGTCGGCGTAAATTTTATAGACACCTACCAACGCTCAGGCCTTTATCAAATCCCGCTTCCCTCAACCCTAGGCTTAGAGGGAGCAGGCATAGTCGACTCGGTGGGCAAAGATGTGACTCGATTTAAAAAAGGGGACCGTGTTGCGTATACCAACATACCTGGCGCCTACGCAGAATTCGCCGCCGTGCCTGAAGACAAATTGGTCAACTTACCTGCTACCGTCTCTTTTAATGAAGGAGCAGCTATTTTATTGCAAGGGTGCACCGCACACTTTCTCTGCCATAGTACTTATTCGGTAAAACCCGGTGATGTCTGCCTAGTTCATGCCGCCGCCGGCGGAGTGGGACTGCTGCTAACGCAGATGATAAAAATGCTCGGCGCAACTGTTATTGCGACCGTATCTACACAAGCGAAAGCAACCTTGGCAAAAGCCGCCGGTGCCGACCATGCCATTCTCTACACAGAAACCGATTTTGAGGCGGCAGTGAAAACCTTAACCGACGGCAAAGGAGTCAACGTAGCTTTCGACTCTGTTGGAAAAACTACATTTGAGAAAAGTATTAATTGTCTTAAACCGCTTGGCACTATGGTTCTATACGGCAATGCTAGCGGGCCTGTAACCGAGTTCAACCCCAGCAGTCTTGGCCGGAAAGGTTCGCTATTCTTGACTCGCCCCACTATTTTTGACTATCTCGCAGATCGCGACACCTTGGATTGGCGAAGCGCAGATTTGTTTCGCTGGTTAGCACAAGGTAAGCTTAAGCTTCGATTAGAGCATTGTTATCCACTCATCGATGCAAGTATTGCCCATGCCGCTTTAGAAGGCAGAGTCACTACTGGTAAAATAATTCTTAATCCTTAGCTCTGGATTCTTAATACGATTAATTAAGCGGCTATGTACACACAAAGAATAAATAGAACATAAAACTCTCAATTGCTAATTCAGGATACTATTATGCTCAAAGCTAGATCTCTAATCTCCACATTACTTTACTTGAGTCTACTCGTTGGTTTGACTGCAACCGCCAGCGCTCAATCGGTCAATCTCGGCCGTGGTGAACTGCCCTTAACTGTGCCTCAAAATTACAATGCACAAACCCCCACCCCGTTGATCGTTTTATTACATGGCTACACTTCAAGCGGCGCACAGCAAGACTCTTATATGGGGTTCAGTAAGTTAGCCGAGAAATATGGTTATCTGTTTATCGCGCCCGATGGCGATAAAGAGCCAGGTGGTGACGAAAATCGCTTCTGGAATGCTTCTCCTGCTTGCTGTGATTTTTTTAGCACTGAGGTTGATGACTCTGGCTATGTGTTGAGTATTATTAATAGCATCAAAGCTGACTTTAATGTTGATTCGAATCGAGTTTATTTAATCGGACATTCCAATGGTGGCTTCCTTTCCTATAGAGCGGCCTATGATCATTCCGATACCATTGCCGCGATAGCGAGCTTGGCTGGAGCTAGTCATATTGATGAAAAATCGGCTCCCGCTAATCCTGTCCATATCCTTCAAATTCATGGCACTGCAGATGGCACCATTGCTTATGAAGGCTTCCAGATTCAAGGCAACAAGTACCCTGGCGCGCTGGATTCTGTTACCACCTGGGCTGCCTATAACGGCTGCAGCACTGAAGGGGACGCGCGCGAGCTTCGCGACTTAGATGCTGTCATCGAAGGTCATGAATCTAGCGCTTTGTCATTCAAAAAAGGCTGCCAAGTCGGCGGCTCTTCCGAACTTTGGACTATTGCTGAAGGCTCACACGTGCCGCCACTTTCACCGACTTTCAGTGAGCAAGTCGTAGAATGGCTGTACGCACATCCAAAAACTAGTGCCAGCTACTCTGACTAAGTTCTGCAGTTTGGCTCTGAAATTGAACCAACCGAATAAGCATAATAACTATTTACTCGGTTGGTTTTTATTAGCCTCAATTGCACTTTTAGCTGCCAACACAAGTGCTCAAGACACTTCGTTGCCCACCCAAATTGCCAATCCAATTGCTAGCCCTCAGGGGCATTCCGCGACACAGGTTTTAGGCGGCTACAACCAACGCGCAGGCTATGTGAGCGGACAATGGATAGAAATTCTCTACGGCCGCCCTATAAAGCGAGAACGCAGCCTCTTTGACCTGCCAGATTGGCGCGAAGCCTTATTAGACGGAGCTCCTGTGTGGAGAGCAGGCGCTAATGTCTCTACCCGACTTCGCACTCAAGTCGAGCTGGTTTTTGGCGATACAACAGTGCCTCCCGGTGAATACGCCGTATTTATCGATTTCGGTGAATCAGCGGCAAAACCAACTTGGACATTCATTCTCTCAAGTTGGCCGGTGCAGCTAAACTATGACTATGAGAATAAATCAGCACTTTGGGGGGCATATGAGTACACTCACGAGAAAGATGTAGCTCGCTCTCCAATGACTGTAGAAACTGATGACATTTCTTTTGACCAGTTGTCGTGGCAGTTTGCAAACGTCAAACAAGGCAAAGGAAGTCTAGTGTTAATTTGGGATCAAATTAGAGCAACCGTAGAATTTGTCTATTAATTCAGTCAATGAAAAAAACCTGATATCGCGAAACTTTTCACTCGCTAGGACACGCACATCATGAAGGTTACAAAAACACTAAACACGCTAGTAAGACAAACTACTCAAATCATTTTTGGTACCGCCCTGCTGATCACAACGGGGATTTCCCAGGCGCAATCAGCGGCAGAGAACGAGTGGATTCAACTTTTTAACGGTGACAATTTAGACAATTGGAAAATCAAATTTACTGGCTTTGAGCTAGGCGAAAATTATCGCGATACATTTAAAGTTGTTGATGGACTGCTCACTGTCTCCTATGACAATTGGCCAGACTTCAACAATGAATTTGGACACATGTTCTATGACCAACCCTTCTCACACTATGAGCTAAGAGTTGAATACCGCTTTATAGGCGAACAAGTAACCGGCGGACCCGGCTGGGCCTTTAGAAATAATGGGATGATGCTTCATAGTCAGGCACCTGAGTCGATGACTATAGACCAAGAATTCCCAGCATCCATAGAGGCTCAAATGCTAGGGGGTAATGGTACAGATGTGCGAGCGACGGGCAATGTTTGCACACCGGGGACACATATGGTGATGAATGGAGAATTAGTCACTCGCCACTGCACAAATTCTAACTCTACAACACTTCATGGAGATCAATGGGTGACTATGAAGATGGTTGTTCGCGGCAGCGACAGTATTAGCCAAATAGTCAATGGTGTAACCGTAATGGAATATCAAGATATTCAATTGGACAACACCGACCCAGATGCACAGACATTAATCCAAAACGGTGCGTCGATTGAACTAGATGAAGGATACATATCTATACAGGCTGAGAGTCACCCTATTCAGTTTCGAAAAATTGAGCTAAAGGTTTTAGATAACAACGGCTGAAAAGCCGGCGCTACTTGCAGTAGATAAGTACCTACATCTAGACGTTAGAAAAATGCAGGCCAAGTAGCTAAGCCTACCAAGGGATCGGCTTTCCATCCCAGTCCAGGAATTGAATACTCTTGTCACTGACGTCATTTCCGACCAAACCAACTAGACGCTCAGCAACGAATTCAGGAGTAAATAACTTGTCTTCACTGACGAATTTTTGAAAGGGCTTGGACAAAGGAGTATCTGTCGTCCCAGGATGAAAGACCAAAAAACGTACTCCTTTGGCTATCCGCACATACTCAATAGCTGCAGTTTTCAACAGCATGTTTAATGCAGCTTTTGACGCGCGGTAAGAATACCAGCCACCGCGTCGATTATCTTCGATGCTGCCAATTCTTGCGCTAAACGCTGTTATCACGCAGTCTCGCTTACCCGCCAAAACAGGCTTTAGGTGTTTAACCCAAAGCATAGGGATAACAGCATTAACTGCAAACACCCCATGTAAGTTGTCTGCGCTGACATCGTCTAGACGTTTTTCTGGGGCAATATCAGCATTATGAAGAATTCCATTACAAATAAACACGTGGCTGACCTGCCCTTTGAGAACTTTTAACTGCTCACAAATTTCTCGTATCGATTTGTCAGAGTAGTCGCTTTGTATAAGACTCACGTTGCCATTAAAATCCGCGCTTTCTAACGCATCAATCTGGCGGCTAATCGCGACAACATCAGTTGAGCTATTGCTAGCAGATAAGCGTCTAATAAGAGCGATCGCAATTTTACTGCTCGCACCTATTACAATTGCGGTGTTAGCGGAGTGATTTTCGGTTTGAGAATAGTTAGCCATTAGCGTCTACAACTCGCACTGAGAAGAAGGGTTTTTAGCGCAAGGTTCACAGCGCTTTTTGCCTGTCAAAAACCATGAAATCGAATAACGATTATTGGCAAAGATCAAGTACGCAATATCCGCAAACCATCGAATAACTGGCCAGCGCAGCATCGCCAGCCAAGGTTTCTTGCCTACCGCTCGCCATGCCTGATGGGTAACATCAAGACCAAATATCATCGTCCCGTCCTCATATAGTCCGTGTAGCACCCGATCCGCTTCGACAGGATCTATGGTCGGAAATCGAGTAGAGAAATCTTCATCGTGAATATCCACTAAGGACAAATTGCCTTTTATATCTAACTCTCTCAGCATGTCCATCTCAGTCGCGCACAATGGGCAATAGCTGTCATAAAATAATGTAAGTTTCATTGCAATCCTTTTAACGCTAGGGTTTGGGTCTAGGCTTCTTGTTTAAGGCTGTTAGCCAGCATTTCTAGTTAATAAACAACATACCTAGGTGAAGCACTACAACACAAAATGTAAGCCAACTTCGCAGCTTCAAATAGCCGCGATAAACCTCTTTATAAAGTAATTCGATAACGGCATATTCAGCAGCCAGAACCGTCAAGTAACCTAGTATAAGTAGGCTTAGGGAGAACGTGAAATGTCTCTCGTAACTTAGCAGTGATATCCACGCCGTCAAAGACACAATATTTGACAAAATGAGCAGCGCTGTCGCTTTCTTGGTAAATGTAGAGCTAAGTAAGCTGCCCCATATAGCGCCGCACAAAAAGCTCAGAATCACCGCGCTGTAGAAAACAAAGACTTGCTTTGGCTCAAATGACAGTTCAACACCGAGTATTAATGTTAGGCCTACTGCAAAAAGGGCTCCGGCAAAAGGCAGTAGCCCTGCACAGCCTAAAGCTGCGGTTATACGTATCGCGGACATTTCTTTAAACTCTATTCTTTAAATCCTTTAGTTTATTTTTTATACGATCAATGACCGGATTTGGGTCTTTCGCTAGTCTAAAACTTAGCTCACGGCGTATATTTTAATCTCTTTGTTCGCTAGAGCTGAAAACCTCAAAGCAGCTAGTTTTTAACCTCAATTTAAAGATATCTTTCAACCTATGCAATCGACAACAGATTCACCCACGATAAAGAAAAAATATACAAAATTAGCTTGGATTCTTGGCGACCAGCTCAATTATCAGCATAGCTGGCTGGCAAACCCTGACCCAGAAACCTTATTTGTTATCGCTGAATTGCGACAGGAAACAGACTATACGCGCCATCACGTGCAAAAGGTTTGCGCTTTTTTTGCAGCAATGCGCGCATTCGCCAAACATCTAAAGTCTCAAGGCCATGCCGTCCTGTATTTAAACTTGGACGACTCATCTGCCTTTGCTAATTTAGAGTCAGCCATCGCGCAATTGAGCGCTCGATTCAAAGTGGAAGAGTTTCATTATCAGAGACCCGATGAGCTGAGACTGCTCAATGAAATGCGTAGCCTCAAGTTACCAGAATCAATCAACATCATTGAGTCCGATACCGAACATTTTCTCCTTCCCTTCGAAGAATTATCTACCTATGTAAATCCCAAAAAGCACAATCGACTTGAATCTTTCTATCGTAAAATGCGAAAGCGCTTCAATATTTTGATGACCGGCGATAAGCCAACCGGTGACCAGTGGAACTTTGACAGCGAAAATAGAAACAAGCTTAAGAAAACTGATATTCCTGAAATCCCAGAACCACTGGTCTTCAATAACGACGTTGAAGACATTCTAGTGATACTCAAGAAACATAAGGTTGATACCTTTGGAGTGGCGCACAATAAATTGCTGTGGCCAGTATCGCGCGCCCAGTCTCTCGAATTATTGCAATGGTTTTGTCGTGAAGCGCTGCCAAATTTTGGCAAATTTCAAGATTCGATGACCTATCAAGGCCAGTCAAAATGGTCTCTGTATCATTCACGACTCTCTTTTGCCCTGAACAGCAAAATGCTGTCACCTCTGGAAGTGATAGAAGCCGCCACAGCTAAGTTTCAAGAGGGAGGTAGCGCAGTTAATCTGGCGCAAATTGAGGGTTTTGTTCGCCAGATACTTGGCTGGAGAGAGTTCGTGCGCGGCATCTACTGGGTTAACGGTGATCACTATAAAACACTCAATCACTTTCAAGCAAAACGCAATTTGCCTGACTTTTTTTGGACTGGCGACACCAAAATGAAATGCATGCAAGAAGCCATTGACCAGTCACTAGAAACTAGTTACGCACACCACATTCAAAGGCTTATGATTACCGGCAACTTTTGCCTTGTCAGCGGTATAGATCCCGACATGGTTGACAGCTGGTACCTCGGTATTTATATCGATGCTATTGAATGGGTGGAGTTGCCAAACACCCGCGGAATGTCTCAATTCGCCGACGGCGGTTATATCGCCACAAAACCTTACGCCGCTAGCGGCAACTACATCAATAAAATGAGTGACTATTGTGGACAATGTCACTACAAAGTTAAGTTGAAAAGCGGAGCTGATGCATGTCCATTCAACAGCCTTTACTGGAAATTTATGATCGAAAATCGGCAGCAACTTTCATCAAATCCCAGAATTTCAATGCTCTATGGCAACTGGGACCGTAAAGAAAAAAATGAACGTGATGCGATCATAGAGTCTGCAAGGATACATTTAGAAAACTTGGACCAACTTTAAGACACCCTTGACTCGGCTTAGCTTTAGACCACAAACTATTTATTAACAAAGATGAATTGCTAGGGTATTCTGGATCTTTTACATTCACTAAGAGATTGTTCATGACTAGCCGTCGATCACTACTTCAAGCAATGGCCGTACTTCCCGTTATCAATGCCTGCTCGAACACAAGTTCGGCGAGCGCAGCGTCCAGCATCAACTTCACTCCTTCTGGGTTGCCCCTACGGCGCGTAAATGTCTCAGACTCGAGAGTAATCAGAACGGTGTCGGGCTTACGTCCATTTCGCAGAGAGGGCTTTGTAGTCAACGGACAGCGTCTCGGCGACAAGACCGTAGTGCATAACTACGGCCATGGCGGCGGCGGAATCACGCTGTCGTGGGGCACCTCTCACTTGGCTATGGAAATCGCTCAGCAAACTGCCCACAAAAAGTGCGCAGTGCTGGGTTGCGGCGTGATGGGGCTCACCAGCGCCCGCCTTCTGCAAGATCAAGGCTGGGATGTGACGATTTATGCCAAAGCTCTCCCGCCACACACAACGTCAAACATCGCCGGTGGGCAGTGGTCTCCAGCTTCAGTTTATGAAGATGCATCACTTACACCTAAATTTCAAAGGCAATTCGAAGAAGCGATGACGCTTTCTTATCGCTATTTTCAGAATCTTGTTGGCCCTAAATACGGGGTTCGCTGGATTAGTAATTATCAGCTATCAAGCGAACCGCGGCCCACAGATGATTTGCCCCATAATTACTCAGGCATGTATCCACAGTTAAGCATTCTTGGCCCGGGTGAACACCCTTTCCCGCTGCCCTTTGCCACCCATTACGACACAATGCTTATCGAACCTGCCATTTTCTTAAATCAGCTAATGGAAGATTTTTATGGCGCCGGCGGGGAAATTAAAGTTAGAGAGTTTCAGGATTTCGATGAAGTGCTCACCTTAGAAGAGCCAGTTATCATTAATTGTACTGGTTTGGGTGCCCGCGAGCTATTTGATGACAAATTACTATTTCCTATCAAGGGCCAGCTTAGTTTTGTGCTCCCTCAAGAAGAGGTCAACTATATAACAATAACTGATGGCAGCGCCGGCACGTACATGTTTCCCAGAAGTGATGGAATATTATTAGGTGGAACTTTTGAATACAATAATTGGGATTTAACCCCTGACCCCGCTGAAACCAGACGCATCATTAATCAGCAAAGCGCTTTTTTCAAGGCCATGAAAGACCCTTGGAGCTGAGGTAAATTTTTATTTAAATTAAAAAAGAGCGGTCAACAAAAAGGAATTGCCTAATAGTTGACCGCGCAAAAGAGTTAACAAAGCTGAGATAGTAAGGTGGGTTGAATAAGTGTAAAAATTAAGCTGTTTTTAAATAATCCAACATAGTGTCCGCATCGCTGTGCTCAAACGGATCTGTCTCGCAGTTGTCTTCTTTGCCTTGCTCAGCAAAAACTTTACTGATTTTTCCATTTTCCACGAGCATGCTGTAACGCCATGAGCGATCACCAAAGCCAAGGTTTTCTTTCTTAACCAACATACCCATTTCTTTAGTGAATTCACCATTGCCGTCTGGAAGCATCTTCACGTTTTTCACGCCTAGCTGCTTGCTCCATTGATACATTGAAAACGCATCGTTTACGCTGACACAATAAACCTCGTCCACGCCAAGGCTCTTTAATTCTTCGTATTTTGCTTCAAAACCGGGAAGGTGCGTGCTGCTGCACGTTGGCGTAAAAGCACCCGGCAATGCCACAACCACGACCTTACGGTTTGCAAAAATTGTATCGCTAGACACGTCTAACCAGCTAAAAGGGTTGTCTCCTTCAGCACTTTCATCTCTAACTCGAGTTTTAAATACAACCTGGGGTACTGTACTGGGTATTGTGTTAGTCATTGCTTGGGTCCTATTTTGTGGGTGAATGTTTAGAGCATAGACATAGTCTACGCACAAGCTTGCTATCGGTAAAATGACTTAAAGCGATAGCATCAATCGGAAATTGCGATCACTTACGGGTCGCCGGCTATTCCCCACCAAAGCCAATCCTCCTGCCTATGGCTCCGCTTATCGCACCATTTGCCCACTATCCGTTAGACCTTAGGTTCTTGCATTACTGGGTGACTAGAAACCGTAGACAAAACAAAACTTTAGAATTAGTCTTCTATTAAGACACAATAATAAATCAGTCGTTACCCGGCACTAAACAGCTTAATAATAAAGAGGTGATCCCATGACGCTCCCCAACTCCAAACTCCCGTCACTGCTGGTTTCAAGCACATTGTTACTTGGCCTAGCCATTGAAGCTGCAGCCCAGACTACTGCGCCAACTTTTTATACTGATGCCCTGCCGGTATTTGAAAAAAACTGCGTGGCCTGTCACCAGCCGGAAGGGCCTGATGTGGGCGGGATATCCGCGCCCATGTCATTGATGGATTTTGATCAAGCCAAAATATGGGCACCGTTGATAAAGAATGCGCTAATCACAGGCTACATGCCTCCGTGGGGAGCCCATGAGCGGCACAGAGGCGAATTCAAAGGCGAGCGTTACATAGACGAGCAAGAAAAAGAACTGCTCATTGCCTGGGTTGAAGGCGGCGCTCAAGAAGGCAGCCCTGCAGACGCCGCTAAAGCTAGCAATCTAGCTCAAGCAGGCGGCACGACCTTACCTGATTCTGGCTGGTGGATTGGCGACCCTGATTTGGTCGTTCAGTTTGATCGCCCAGTTTATGTGCCAGATGAAGTCGAAGATTGGCAGCCAACCATCGAAATGCCTGTACCCGAGGGCGCTCATACAGA
>JBLHTH010000116.1:0-10729 GCA_047627195.1 Pseudohongiellaceae bacterium
TTTTTTCCGCAGTCTTCAAAGTCGCTTTTAGAAAAATCGTCGTGTTTTTCGTTCAAGCTCATTTGGTGCTGGCCTGTCCATGGGCCATCGGGGTTGTAGCTGTAGGTCACATCGTAGGCGGGAGACAGTCGCCACTGGCCATCTTGCGCCATCAAAAATGATATATTTTTTACATGATCGTCTTGATTGCGGGCGATGATATTAAACGCCATGCGTTTAAATTGTTGCTCCAGTGTGTTTGTGGTTAGCCCCAGTTTTCTGATTGTTTGAAAAGCCTGTTCATAGGAGTATGCGCCAGGTTTTTTATAGTCGAAGTGTTCTAGGCCAGCGAGCGATTGCATATGTAGTTTGGCGTCAGTGCCCAGTCGGTCGAAGCGCCTAGTCATAAAGTGGGCCCTATTGTTCTCTTTCAATAATCGGGACTCGGTCATGTGGATGCCAGCGTCCACTGCCATTAAATAATAGGCGTACTCAATCAATCCATAACCTTCGGGGTCGGCCGCTTCTTTATCCTTGTTGCCTTTCACGCCATCAAATTTAAGAATCCAGTGAGAGTAGCCAGCTTCATTATTGGTTTGGCCCGAGCGCACATCTTGGGTCTGTGGGTTCCAGGCAATGATCGCTTTTGCTCTGGCGCCACCTGCTGAGGTGCCTACTTTTAAAATGTCCTTTATGCTCTCGCTGCCTTCTTCAACATCAAATGAAGTAGATAAGCTGTTCTTGTCACTTAAGACCTCGCCGGCCAAGGACACCAGCGCATCCATATTCAGGCTATTGGATTGTGTGGCGCGCGGACCTTTAGCGGGAAAGTATTCCAGTGCGCCCATGCCTGTGTTGCCGATATAGCAAAGGCGCTCCACTGGATTAAACGACTTGCTCTCTCGGCCTTGCTGGGCCAACCAGGCGTCTATTAAGGTGTTGCCGAAAGCATCGGGCAAGGAGTCCGCTAGCATTCCCGGCATGCCTTTGAAGCTCTCTGTGGGCAGTGTGGGAAATGAGTAGATCGTGTCATTTAACGGCATCATAAAGGGGGACAGTTCGATTGCGCTTTTTTGAAAGTCTGGATCGTATTCAAAATTGGCAACTTGCAGCGCATCGTCCCAGCTTACGGCGCCGATTGATTTGCCCCATAGTTTGACTGTTGCGACTGTTGTTGCCATTTAGGAGTCTTCTGTGTCGCTTGGGTTTCTGGCCGGAGCATTCCAGGCCCATGCTGTGCCTTGATCTTTATCGTCGCTAGCAGGCGTTACAGGCCTGGCTCGCTGCCGAGTCTTACCAGCAAGTTTGGCTTGTTGAATGGGGCTGGTGGCAGGCTCTGGAATTAGCAGGCCAATATTCTCCAAAAGGTTCAAGGCTCTAAGCACTCTCACCAAGTTATTGATTTGCGAAGAGCTGCCAGATTCCATCCGGTTTAGAGTGCTCAAAGACACGCCCGCATCTCCTGCCAATTGGGCTTGAGTAAGGTTCTTATTGAGTCGGTACCTGGAAATTCTCTCCCCTAGCAGTTGCAAGACTGCGGCGTCGGCTAAATTATTTGTTATTTTCATATGTGTCACTAATGAGTTATTAAATACCTTAATTTCTTATAAAATATCAAATATGACAGATTATTGATATCTTTTAGTCGAGAATAAGCGTATTTTGATAAGATAATATGTCAAATAAGAACTTTTAATAAGCATATTTCTGTATAAAATATCATTTATGACTTATAAGGATATAAATAGTCAGAGAGATGAGCGTGTAAATACCGATAGATAGTGCTGCAAAGGAGATAAGAAAAGGTATAAGTTAGTAAGTATTAACTTTCATTTAGAGTACCGAATATATTCACATTGACGGATAAAAAACAGCAGATTAATTTTCAACTAGGCCTTATCCTAAGAAGTTTATTGGACTTATTCTCTATGCGCGGAAATCCCCTATCCTCACGAATTCAAGAACTGTATCGGGAACAGTTGACTGAGATTACTTGGAAACCCAATCTTTGCTTTTTACATCCCAATCTCTTGCTAGGTAAAGAAACGGTGTATCGACAAGTGCAATAATGATTTTGAAAAGATATTTTGCTAGGGCTAATTGCATCGCTGTATCAAAATCCACAACACCCCACCAAACAACCACGCCATAAATTATGGTGTCAATAGCTTGAGACAGCATGGTGGAAACGTTGTTCCGTAGCCATAGATGTCTACCTTGAGTTTTGCGCTTAATTATATGGAATATCCACACATCGAAGCGCTGGCTTACGAGGTAGGCCAGCAGCGAGCCAAGCACAAAGCGCGGCGTGAAAGTGAATAAAGTCTGAGTTGCCTGATGCACGCTTTGTGCGAAACCAGCGGTCTCTGGATCAGTGGATGGCAAGTACTGCAGGCTCAGGCTAATCATCACAATAATGATTATGCTAACAACAAATCCAATCATCACCGCCCGAGTGGCTTCTGCTTTGCCGTAGCGCTCGCTAAGAAGATCTGTGGCAAAGTAAATGCTGGAGTAAAGAATCACTCCCATGCTGGTTTGCAAACCAAAAATCTCTGTTAGCTTGGGACCTTGCAGATTGGCCAACAGCAAGCTGATGACAATGCTTGCGTACAAGCCCTGCCTGCCAAACAAACGAAACAAAAGGATGGCGAAACTAAGGTCGACAGCAATGGTGGTAAACCAAAGTATTTCTTGATGATGTTGAAACCAGTCGGTGAGCATAGAGAGACTTTAAGGTTGGGTTAGTAAGAAAAATTTTCTTAGAATAATAGATATCAAAGAAAACTTAAAGATTCAAAGGCAGGATTCAGTTTTTGCAGACAGGCAAAGTCTCCCTTATTTGAAGTGGCGGCTTTGCTTGAGCACTCAGAGTTAAAGTCCCTTCACAAAAGTTCGATTTTTGCACCTTCAATAGAGCCTATTTCGACTATTGCTGCAATCTGATCGCAATGAAATGAATGTTAGCGCCTTTGCCAAACCGATTAAGCCAAAAGTATTCTCTAGGTTTCCTAATTCTCTCGATCAATTTCCAGTGCGGTTTCATTTACCAGCTCGGCTCCATGGCATGCTTCCTGCTTCGTAAATGCCAAACTTCACACAGGGTATGTAGTGCGATTGACCCTAAGCGAATTCCAAACTTCGAGGTATCAATATGCAACGACGTAATTTTCTTAAGGGATCTGCCGCCCTCTTGTCAGCAGTGCCAATGAGCTCTGCGCTAGGAGATGAGGCCACAACCAGCTTAGCTAGTTCCGCCGCACCTGCTAGGGCTGCCCTAATCAGCGACAATAGGCAGCTAGCCCCCATCATCGCCAGTCCCGATCGCATTATCGAGATGAATGTCTGCACCCGTCCCTTTCGGCCCGAGGGGCCAAGAATAGAAACTGAGCGCATTGGCCGTAAAACTGTTGTGCACAACTACGGGCATGGCGGCAGTGGTTGGTCGCTGTCTTGGGGCAGCGGAGAGATTGCTGTAAGCATGGCCAAGCAGGCCGGTCGTAATGAAATAGCTATAATTGGCTGCGGGGCGATCGGACTGACAACCGCGCTGGTCGCCCAGCAGAAAGGCATGAAGGTGACTATTTATGCCAAGGAGCGCGCACCCTACATACGCTCTGTTCGGGCGACAGGGGCGTGGACTCCAGACTCGCGAATTTGCACTAGCGAATACGCCTCCGGCTTTGCAAGCCAGTGGGAATCTATGGCTCGTTATTCATTTCGCCGCTATCAATCTTGGCTTGGGGTCGCGGGTAATCCAATCGAGTGGCGTGATATGTATGGCTTATCTGATGAGCCTCCCGGAACGCCCCGCCCTCATGGTGAATCTGAAGAGCCGGATTATCCCGAGTTTGCACGAGATCTGATTCCCGACATAACTGCGCAGTCTGTCATGGTCAGCGCACATCCTTTTCCGGCACCTTATGTTGAGCGACGTCCTACATTGCTTTTCAACATTGCCGCCTACTCTCGACTGCTGATGGCTGACTTTCTTGCTAATGGCGGGGTGGTGGAAACGTTTGCATTGGAGGATAAAAGTGATTTTTCCGCCATTGATGAGCGCACGATTATTAACTGCACCGGATATGGAGCAAGAGCGTTAATGTCTGATGATTCAATCATTCCTGTGCGTGGGCAAACCGCCAAACTTATTCCTCAACCGGAGTTAAACTATGGCTTTAACTATCGCAGCCGCCGCGTCTCTGTCTACCCGCGTCGCGATGGTTTGCTGGTGCAAGCCCAAGCTGTAGGCGACTACAACAACGAGGCAGAAAATCTAAACCCAGAGGAATCCATAGCGGCAGTAAAGCGGGTGGCTGAGATAGTGGAAGAAATGAAAGCGAAGACAAACGCATAAATTCAAAACAGATTTTGAATTAACTACATCGATCAGAAATCAATTAGTTGTCGCAGTAATCGATTTAGGGGCAGCAATTTAGGGGTCAGAGTAAAAATACAGAGCTGTATTTTTACTCTGACCCCTAAATTGCAATCGAAAGCGGCGTCATTCGACCCTTAACCAAATGAATCCCCCGGTATCCGAACTAACGAATGTGTGACTTAACTAAGGTGTTTAGAAAACAGGGGGAAGACAATCTTAATCCTTATTACAACCTGACCTCTAATTCGACTCGGCCTCAATCACTAGTCACTTACATCCTGGCCGCGCTCTCCCATTGGAGGCAGGGGAAGGGGCCTCATTTTGAGAATTGGTTCGCTCTTGAGTTTCTCCTGCAAATATTTAATTGCCGCCATCAACTGCTGATCCTCACCATTGAAAAGGGCATGAGGTTCAGCCACTACTTTGATGTCTGGCGAAATTCCTTCGCCTTCAATTAACCAGCGCCCATCCATGCCGTACTGTGGCATCTCTGCAACCCGAGACATCCCACCATCGGCGAGCCGATTACGATCGGATAGCCAGATTCCTGCACCTGCAGTGCGCTCGCCAATGAGTGTGCCCAAGTTCAAAATTTTAATGCCAGCGGCGAAAGTTTCGCCATCGGAGTAGGTGCCGGCATTAATTAGCACGGCTAAATGGCCGCGGTAGGTACTCTGCATATTGCCGTATACAGGTGTGCCCGGTTCGCGTTGCCAGAAGGACCAGACTTTGCGCAAGAATTGCTGAATGATCCAACTGTCCACGTTGCCGCCGTTGTTGTCTCTTACATCGACAATCATCGCGTCTAGCTCTACCTGTGGGAAGAAGTCTCTGGCAAAGCTGGCGACATCATCGCCGCCCATGGCGCGCAAATGCAGATAGCCGATTTCCTTATCTGTTATTTCAGCAACTTTTGCTGAATTGGTCCCGGTCCAATCTAAATAGCGCAGCATAGCCTCAGCGCTTGTGGAAATAGGAGTAACGACGTTCTTTAGGTCCTCGCCATTTCTCAATGTGCCGAGCAGGATTTGTTCACCGCGGCGGTTGAGCAGGGCGCGCTCCAATTCGGCAACGTTATTGATCGGTCGATTATTTATAGTGGTGATCACATCACCCACTGCGATATTGTCTTCTGGTTGACTAAGCGGACCCATTGACTCGGGGCGCTCATATTCACCTTGGTATATTTGGATTATTTCGACACCATTGCTATGAGGAGCATAGCGAGCCCCCAAACCAGCAACGCTGGCCGACTCTTCGTCCACGGGCTGGTCACCGGCGCGAATTTGAGAATGGAGAATACCAATTTCCGAAGCCATCTGGCCCAGCAAATCATTCAAATCACTGCGATGGCCGATGCGGGCAGCAAGAGGTAGTAGTCGGTCGCGCACTTCAGTCCAGTCGACTCCGCGTAGAGTTCCATCGTAGGCAAAATCGCGATGTAAGCGCCAAGCGTCTAAAAATAGCTGCTGCCATTCGCTGGCCGGTTCGATGGCCAGACGCCAGCCCACAGTGCGCAGCCGATAGTCTGATAAATCCTCCGGTGCTTTATCGCCAACGGGTACGACAGCTAAAGTGGGCGAGTTGCCACGAGTGCGATAAAACAACGAGCTGCCATCGATGGAAAGCTGAAACTCAGCAACATTTTCAGCGAAAGTTGTAAGACTAGGATCGTCGTAACCAATGGCAACGCTCTTTAGTGACGGCTCACGACCTGTGCGGTCCAGCAGGTAGAGGCGTTCGTCTGCTGCCTGCAGGCTAGAATAGTTCCCCTCATCGATGGGCAGTTGAAACAATTTTTGACTAGCTTTTCGCCAGTCTATTGCAGGCTCGATGACCGCTGCAGGTGTCGTCTCTTTTTCTTCTGTTTCTTTCGTTGCCGGCGTCAGTTCGTCTGGCTCAGCAAAGGGGAAGACAGCATCTGCTGTTAAGGGCAGTGCTAATACAAGAGAGCGTTTGTCGAACTCAGTCCCCATATTGCGGTCACCCCATGGCGCGCTAGGTGTTGCTTGAAAATTTCTTTCTGAGAGAAAGTAGAGCCACTGGCCGTCGCGTGAAAAAGAAGGGAAAAATGAAGGATACTTGTCACCTGTAATCTCTACTGTGCTGCCATCGAAGAGGTCATGCACGGCGATAACTGTGCCGTTATAACGGTCGCCACTAGTATGAAAGGCCACGTAGCGCCCGCCAGTGGAAAAGCTAGCAGGGCCATAGTCGTTGTCTCGTGTGGAGACGTTCTGCATGATAAGGCTGTTGCTCAAGGTCTCCAGATTTAGCTTCCAAAGACGAGAGGACTTATCGCTGTGTATCAACCATTTACCGTTTGGCGAGAGCGCTAGGTCCCAGCGGTGATCGTCAGCATCAAAGGTTAACTGCTGCCCAGCACCGCTGCCGTCAGCTGCAAAGCGCCAGATTTCGCCGCGCTCAGATGCATCAACAATAGCGTAGATCCAGTCGCCATTAACACCCGGAATTGCGCCGCGAGCGCGAGCGTTCTCACCAACGGGTAATTCAACCCGGCGCATGGCATCAGCACTGGCGATAGTTACTCGACCACGGGCGGTGATAGCGACCTGATCATTGTCGCCGCCGATTTTAGAGTCTTCTAGGTAACTGAGTGGATCGTCTATCCAGCGCAAGCGCGTGCGATCGCGATCGGTGGCGAGAGAAATTTGAATACGCTTTTCATCGTTGCTGAAGATGTCATAGGCATAGATATCTGCTCCGCGCTGATAGTGAATAATGCCCTTGTTTAGTGATGCTCCTCGCAGCCGCCAGCCGCTGAAGTCAGTGTGCTTTTGAATGTCGTTGCCGCTGGCACGCATTGACCAGATGTTATCGAAGCCGGATTCATCGCTAATAAAATAGATGCGGCCATCAAAAAACATAGGACCCTCGATAGGACCGCCAAAGTCTTCCGCAAGACGGGTAGCTTCACGATTACGACCCATGCCGAAACGCCACAGCTGTGACATGCCGCCGCCGCGATACAGGCGGGCGTTGTCCGACACTGTTGAGACGCCATGGCGAGTAAAAAATAAAGTACCACCATCATCGCTAAAGGTGCCTGTGCTGGCATAGCGCAGCGGGACCCGCTCCACCTCTAGGCTGTCTGGATTCACCAGCCGAAGTTCCCGAACTCGAGAGGCCCCTTCCATATTGCGGCTGGTATAAAGAATGCGTCCATCCGGTGACCATTGAGATATCTCTACTCCTACCGACTCAAAGGTGATCTGCTTAGGAATGCCACCGGCCAGCGGCATAACATAGATTTGGGCTATGCCATCAAAGCTGGCAACAAAGGCGACACGCTCGCCATCGGGTGCGATAGCTGCATCAGATTCTAGCTCGCCATGGGTAGTCAAACGGGTCGCCTGAGATTGGCCCTCAATCAGTCGCCAGAGATCGCCTTCTGCGTTAAACACCAAAGTGTCCCCATGAGCACTCGGCCAGCGGTAATAGCCTTCGGCGGCACTGACCGTTTTAAAGGTAATGAAAAGCAAAGAGGCAATAAGAAAAAGAAAAGCTGGGCGCCGAATTGACATGATTTAACTCCAGGCTAGGGTGCGCTGCGATTTACACATCATACCGCTTTCTACGTAAGGTTAAAGTTGATCAGAAAAGAGATTTCTGAAGAGCTTTGAACGGGACGGGCTCAACTTAGCAATTTTAAATGCAAGGATAGCTGCTTCAACTTATCCGCCTCATAAGGAATATTCTAATCACCGCTACACTCTGTTTCAAACTGGCTCATGTTGATGCAGCGGCTTCATCGCTTACGTTGTTAAGTTGTGAGTGTCCCTAGAACACCCGTTTTCACATCCTCTCTTCGCTTCTTTTAGGTTTGTATTAGGTTTTCAGTCAGGAGCTGTTGGGATAACCATTATCGAGGGCTGAGAAATAGGTTTAAGAAATGAAGCATGTTAATTCGGGCTTGGAAAGCGGCGCATAACCAGCTTATTATCCTATTCATAGGCTGCGTCTCTTTAGACTATAGCAGTTATTCACATGACTATTCTGGACGCTCCAAGCTATGCCTTTGCTATACATCCACCCCACTCATCTTGAAGTCGAGCCGGTTTCGCTCAGGTCTGCTGTAAGCAAGAACAATCCCGGCCTCAATTTTGTAGGCGCTCGCAAGGGCGCTAGCGGCACTCGTGATGACCTGAAAGCTAGCCCTCCAACACCTAAGGCTTGGTTAAGACCTTCGCTTGTGAAGGCCGTAGTGGAGCGCCTAAAAGCGGAACAAAGTGCTCACTCTCGGCTTAATCTTAGCTCCATCATCTTCGACCACCTCTTCGACCCATCCAATGATCGCTATCGGATTGTCTGGTCCAAGAATATGATCACTTCTGCAGGGGTATCTAAAATTCGAAGAAAAGGAGCCGAGGCAGAGCTGGTTCTGCATGTTCGAGACGGGGAGGAGGAGCGCAAAGGCGATCAACGCTGGATGCGTCAAATTCTTGAGAACCTATATGCAAAGGGTGGGCGAGGAAAAGGTGCGGTCGAGGATTTTTTCTATCTCACCTTGGTGCATGAGGCGAGTGAAATCCATCAAAGGCCGCAAGCAGAGACCTTGATTCCACACATAAAGGCAGAAATAAGGGCTGAAATAGAAGAGGCAAAGGCTTACTTTTCATTTCCCTTAGAAAGGCAAAAAAGTTTGAAGCAGTTATATAGGATGCTTGATGAGACGCATGACCCTGGCAAGAAAATATACAGTCGCGAGCTCGACTTTTTCGAGAGTATAGGTGAAGAAAATTTAGGAACAATTGAGGGCTTGATGGTACTGATTGAATTTGTTGTGGGTACGCCCGACTATTCCAAGGAGTTAGCCAACTATCACGATCATAGAACTAGATTTCAGCTGGCGAAGAGTTTATTTGTTGACATTCTTCATGATTTTGCGAGTTCAAATAGAGCTCACAAATGGGTTAGAAAAGTGGAAATTTCTGGCATATTTACCAGTCGGGCAGTTGAGTATGTTTATTCTAAAAATTCCAAGGCCCTTAGCGAGCAAGCGGAGAGTTTTTTCAGCGCAGCCGCCAGAATTATTGAGACATTGGAAGGAGAAAAATCAGCACCAAGCGCTTTGCCAAGCAAGAATCAAAAGAAACATGTAATCGAGGGCTTCAACAATCAAATTAAAAAAATTGATTCAATTAAGAACCAGCTGAGTCTAAACGAAGTCTTAAGTATACCTTCTCAATTAAAGGAAGCGCTCGAGGATAACAAGCTCAATCGACACTTCTCTTATATGGATGATTTTGGGATTTATCATTCTTTCGATTTATCACGTCTTGACCTTAGAGGGTTAGATTTACACTCCGGCCAGGATGAAAGGACAGAAAGGGACAAGGCTCGAGAAAGAAATCAATACAAAGACGAGCGCACCGATCTGAGAGGCGCACAAATTGTTGGTAGTGATATATCTGAGGGATCTAATTTTAGTGCCGCATTAATGGATTTTGTGAATGCGTCTTATTCAAATCTTAGTGAGATAATATTCGTGCGCACCCGCGCGCGGGGAATGATTCTTTATGGCGCCAATGCGAATGAAGGGCAATTTGAACATGCGAAAATGAACGCGGCAGATGCACGGGGTATGAGTGCAAACTTCGCTCGCATTCAGACCAAAGAAACCGACATAAACGGAATGAAAATTTGGCAATCCGATGTGCCAAGTTGGCAAAGAGCGTATGTTGATATTTCTCTTGTTGGCGCACCAAAGAAGGGTAATGCTTCCGGGAGATTAGACCGCGAGTTTTTGAAAGCAGAGTTAGATTTTTTGGATGATACATTTCTGGATGGCTTGGCAGCGATCGAAGAGGCCGATACTTTTCACAGCGAGGAAAACTGGATTGAGCTGAGGGAGGTCGATGGACAGCTTGAATTCTTAAAAGGCCGAGGCATAGTATTTTACTCTAGGGAAGAAATTCTAGAATACAGTGAAAATGAACAGCTCCCGATTACATAAAGCCTATCCAAGCCAAACCGGACTAGCGTGACGAAAATAGATTTGGGGTCAGTAGATTTGGGGTCAGAGTAATAGATTTGGGGTCAGAGTAAAAATACAGTACTGTATTTTTACTCTGACCCCAATTTACCGGACCCCATTTATTATCTGTATTAAAAACAGTACTACTCAATCAAGAGGCAAAGCAGTGGCAAGAAGCAGCACAAAAGAATTAGTCGGCGTTCGAAGACACCTTACAGCTCTATTCCTAGTTTCATTATTCGTAGCCATAAGTGCCCAAGAAACCCTCGCTTCAGATGAGAATCAAGGTCTGATCGAGTCTGCTCAGATGACGCCTATGGTAGTGCGGATGGGCGGCGAAGCCTTTAACTACCAGATCAAGGTCACAGATC
>JBLHTH010000117.1:0-10536 GCA_047627195.1 Pseudohongiellaceae bacterium
CTTTTCCGCTCATTAGGCGGCTTAGTACTTCATCAATCAACCCTTCGTCTATTAAGGGTTGAATTCGCTTAGGAATTTTCATAGCGTCTTTTTACAGTAGTTGGCAGGGCTAGGCCAGAGTAAGCGTGAAATATTGTATGGGTTATCGATTTTAATGCTTGATGCGGGCAAAAGGGGAATGCAAATGAGAGGTGCGCAGCGACGCTTAAGCGCAAGTTGAGAGCTGATCGCGGGGCTGCTCCTTATTAGTCCTCAAACAGGAGAGGGGCCTTGCCTTCGCGTCTACGTAGCCAATTTATCGAGCTAAGCACGGCATTTTTCTGGACCAACCAACGTTCGAATCTAAATTTACCTGGAAAATCCATTAGCAAAGTTCCTATTAGCATCGTCAATAATCCTTGGCCGGGAATTACTAACATGATTATACCCAGTACTAAAATTAGTAATCCTAAGCAGTTCTTTAAGAAGATCGCTGGGATTCGCAGAGCAGGGTGTAATCTTTGCGCGAGTGCGGAGCGACGTTGCGGTGCTTTAAAATAGTTGGCAGGCAGGTGCGCAACTAACCAAGGAACGATAGCTAACGTAGCGACAAATGCTAAAAATGAAAAAGCACCTAGAGTTAGCAGCAGGCGGTCATTGGCGTCGAGGAATATTGATAATTGACTGAACATACATTCCATCTTACTACTGCTGAAAAATGCTAACCCGAGTATTTTGACCAACCTAAGATGCAGGCTTATTACTGTCCACGTTATAGCTCCTCCGTTGATACACTGACGGATGATTCTATGTTCTTAGAGCTTGCTTCTGGGATGGCGGGGGGTAACTCAAGACCGCAACTCATGCAGCAGAGCTAGGGCCAGGTTAAGGTTCATTTGGCCACTGGCGTTTTTCTATAGTCCAGCACTGTAGCGCTCAATAGTTCGGAGTAATCGATCAATTATTGGTTTAAACGAAATGACGATCCATTTGCATTATCGTACCTTAATGATAATCATTCGTATTACGATTATCATCAAGGAATTATTACATTGCATATTACTCGACTAGTAGGAACCGCAGGGCTCTCCATTTTATTTTTCTCAGTCGCCAGCAACGCGGCCGAAGATATTGAAATTATTGAAGTTCAAGGCTCATCTCAGGGTTTTTTGCCGTCTGTTCAGAACGGTAGAATTTTCGAAGGTAAGAAATCAACGTTAATTAACATGGACGAACAACCGGTCTTTGTCGAGCCCAACCTGCGTCAGATGTTCTCTCGGCTGCCCGGCTTATTCGTCTCGGACCAGCAAGTTCCTAGCATCTACAACGTCAATTATCGCGGACTGGGTAATCCGCATGAATCTGAGTTTGTTGCCTTCTTTCAGAACAACGTACCACTTGCAGCAGACATGTTCGGCTACCCCACAATTTACTATATGCCAGCCGCGCAGCGGATCGAGCGAATTGAGTTCGTCCGTGGCGGAGGGGGATTACTCAACGGACCACAAATAGGACCCGTGCTGAATTTCGTGACGCGTCGTGCAGATGCCAGCGCAGAAAACTCTTTTAGGTCCGACCAGACAATCGGCAGTAACGGCATGTACAGCACCTATAACGAGGTGAACTTCTCTCATAACGACTTCGGTGTCCTAGCGTCGTTCGATAGCCGCAGCGCCGATGGTCCCCGCACCAACGAGGACTATGAAGTCAATTCCGGCTATGTCGGGCTTTCCTACGAAGGTTTTGAAGGTATTCGATTGGGGGTAGATGTGGACCTCTATCAGTCCGACTCCGGTGAAGCGGGCAGGCTCACGTCGCAAGAGTTTGCCGCTGATCGCGATCAAGGCAGGACACCTTTTAACCGAGTGGAGATCGAACAACTGATCACGACTTTTAGCTATGAGCAAAAGATAAACGAATCGTCGACTCTCGATGGCAGCGTTTATTATTCTTACATGGACCGCTTAAGCCGGCGTTCTGGCCAATTTAGCGATCCAGTCGCCGAGCCCACAACAGCTGCTATCGACCAGCAGGAGTTTGCAAATTACGGTTTCGATCTGCGTTATGCCCTGTCCTGGGGAAATAATAACGTGCTGACGGTAGGCTCTACCGCCTATGTTGGCGACAGCCCGCGTACACGTCACGTCACCGACGATATTCGCTCGAACAGCCAGAACAGTAACGATCTGGCCTTCGAGCAAGACCGCGTGATGAACTACAATGCCGTGTTCATTGAGAATTTATTCAGTTTTGGAAAGCTTAGCGTGGTGCCAACCGTGCGTTTCGAGCGGGTCAACTATGACCTTGAGGAATTGGTGAAAAATGCCAGCCTCAATCGAGATGCCATTGACATAGACCGGTCATTCAATGAAACGCTGTTTGGCCTTGGCTTTTCGTATCAGATCAGCGATCAATCGGAATTGTATGCCAATGTCTCGGAGTCATACCGGCCCCAACGCTTTGATGATCTGATTAACCCAGCATCAGAATTAACCGGCGATAATGGCCCTGGCGTGTCGCGAGCAGTTAACTATGAGGTGGGTTATCGCAGCCAGCTGATCGAAAACTTAGTCTTCGACGTTAGTCTGTTCCGCATCGATTTCGAAGATAAGGTCGAGCAGATTCAGGTGAATATCACAGACGTGGAGCGGGTTAATAGCGGCGATTCTCGCCACCAAGGTCTGGAGTTTAGCGCTGAGTACGACGTGTTGCCGAGCCAGTCGCGCTCGCTTAAGTTGTTCGCCAACGGCTCTTTGCTAGATGCAGAGATAATCCGCAGCGGCAATCCAAATCTTGTTAACAATGATACTGCCTTCTCCCCCGGCCATCTTATCCGCACAGGTTTTCTTTTTGAAAATGAGAAGTGGAACGCAGCGCTTACCGCTACTCTTGTTGGTGATCAGTACTGGCAGGACTCCAACCTCGCTCGTGGTACAGGTGCTGGCGAAATCGCGGCCGAAATACCGGAATATCAGGTAGTCGACTTCAGTCTCGAATATCGTTACAGCGACCGCTGGACTGTGCATGGCGGTGTCAACAACCTGCTCGACGAAGACTACTACAGCCGAGTGCGTAACGACGGTATAGAGCCGGCATTAGAGAGAACCTTTTACGCGGGGTTTCGTTTCGAAATCTGATAAAACCGTAATCGCTTGCCCCCTTGGTTAGAAAAATCATGGGGGCAATAAGTGAAAGGGATCGCTATCAAAGAGGGGCTACGGGAAGGCTCGATAAATCGAGCTCATTGTCAGCTAAGCCCTAACAAAACAATGCTGAAGAAAATTTATATCGACCATCCTATCAACAAATAAATGACGACGCTGATAAGGCCAATTAGCGCTGCATAAGGCAGCTGGGTTTTAACATGATCTATATGGTCTGAGGCGGCACCTGTGGATGCCAAGATTGAAGTATCAGAAAGAGGTGAGCAATGATCACCAAAGACACCACCGCCTGATACCGCTGCAATAGTTGCGTAAACCACAGCGTCTAATTCATTTCCTGAAAAACTGAATGCCAACGGCACGGCTATTGGAATCATAATTGCGTAGGTGCCCCAAGACGTACCAGTAGAAAATGCGATAATGCCAGTGAGCAAAAAGGCCAGCATTGGCAGCAGTGTCGGAGTTAGCCATGACCCGGTTACCGATATTATATAGCCGGCAGTATTTAGTGAAGCGGATAAATCGTTGAGCGCGTAGGCCATCATAAGAATTATCACCGCAGGCATTATGCCCTTAACTCCGGACATGGCGGTGTTTATTATTTCATTCAAAGGAATTCCCTGAATTCGCATAACAATGCCAGCGACCACCGCAGCGAGCATAAAGGCTTCCATAGGCTTGGCACTGCCGGTAAGGATAACTGCGCCGACGGCGAAGCCGATAACGACTATTACTGGAAATATAAAATTCCAAAGTAAGCTTGTTTTGATACCCGGAAAGGGTCTGATATTGGTAAGTTCTTCACCCATAAGCGGCTGTGCGCCATCGGCTAATATTTTGCCTTCATTTTGTGCTCGCAGTTCCGCCTTTCTCATGGGACCAAAGTCAGGAATTATATTTGATGCAATCAAACCCACCATAACCACCGCAAGCCAAGCATAAATATTGTAGGGAATTGAGTAGATGAACGCGGTCATAGCATCGCCAGCATTTTCTATGGGGCCCATACCGATGATCAGTCCGGCCACCAAAACGGCCCAGCCAGTAATGGGTACTAATATGCTAACCGGTGCCGAAGTGGAGTCGCAAATATACGCCAGTTTCTCTCGAGAAATCTTGAACCTATCTGACAATGTGCGCATGGTGGCGCCAACAAAAAGTGGGCTGAAATAATCGCTGAAGTAAACGAACATTCCCATAAACCAAGAGATTAGTTGAACCCGTTTTCTTGTCATGCGCCGGCGCTCAATAAACTCGGCAAAGTTTAGAATGGCTCCGGTGCGCTGAAAGAACGCAATTAAAATGCCAATAAATAGTTCGAGTAAAAATATCCAAGAAAAGTCGGTGTTGCCTAAAGCGCTTACCAACAGGTTAGGGAACCCTATGAGGCCTTCGCCTGCTACCAAAACCCCTGCAAGGCAAGCGATCGCTAAGGAGAAAACGGTATTGCGTGTGACAAACGCTAGAAATACTGCCACCGAAGCTGGGACAAGCGAGAGGGGGCTTAGATACTCTAGGGTTTCCATGTGGAGGCCTGCTTATTTGCTAAGGTTTATTTTTTATTATTTTTTGCTTACTGTGCTTCTATTATTGTTTGTTCTTAATTTTATTGATGGCAAAGCGGGTGGTTGGTAGCCTAATCCAATGATGAAAAAAACACACTAACACACACGGCTTGGGGGCTCTTATATTTCTGCGCGGCCACGAAAGCGCTCAAGACCGGAGATTAATTTAAACCCGATTGAGCGAATTGGCTCCGGTGGCATCCAGCTAGCTTTGCCGAAGAGGGCTGAAATATCAGGTACTGGCTGACCATTGGCTAAATCAGCAAGCAACTCGCCAAACAGGCTGCCTTTTACAACGCCACCGCCGTTGCAGCCAGCAGACACAAACAAACCCGGTTTTACTTCGCCAAAAACAGCGCCACCGTTCATAGTAAAGCCAACCGCGCCTCCCCAGATGCGTTCCAGCTCGATGTTTGTCAATTGTGGGAAACGACTGACTAAATTTTGGCTGAGCTCTTGCTGCACCCGTGCATGACTAATTTCTTTCTCATAAGCATACAAACAGCGCACTAAAAGGCGTCCGTCTTCAGTTTTTCTAAGAGTGCTGCCCAATCTATGGGTAGGCAGTAGACCCCAGCTTGAGTCGGCTCCTAAAGTGCGTAGTAGAGCAGGGTCTAAAACGGGTGTTATGCCAGCATAGGTATACATGCCAACCAGCTGAGATTTGCCAATACCTAACGATTTAGCGAAAGCATTGTTAGCTACAATCACTTTTTTAGCAGTAATCTCACCGTTGGCAGTTTTGATATGCCAGCGCCCGCCTGACAATTTAAGGTTTATAGCTGGGGTATTTTCAAACAATTGAATTTTAGCGGGTAGCTCATCGCTTAAGCAGCGGATAAGTGCCGCGGGTTGTGCAAGGTAGCAGTGCGGCGAGTAAAGGCCGCGTTGATAAAACTGCGTGCCTAAACGCTGTTCCATTTCTTCTCGATTTAAGTCTTGATAGGGCAGCTCCGCTGCCTCGAGAAATGCGGCGTACTGGTGCAAGGACTTTAAGCCTTGTTTACCAGCGGCGCCTCTATAGGTACCCATGCGCTTGAGCTGGCAGTCGAAACTTGAGTTTTCTACTGTTTTAACAATTTTGCCTAAGGACTTAGCAATGAGTTCATTGCATTGTCTCATTCGATCAAGCTGGCTTGGATCTGCATCATTAGCCAAAGCGATTTCCAGCAAGAACCCTGAATTGCGTCCTGGATTGCCTTCACCGATTTCACTGGAGTCGATAATTGCGATCTCGTCACTTGGCACTAATTCATGCCAGCGTTTAGCCGCAGCTATTCCTGTGTAGCCAGCACCGATGATCGCAGTATCCACTTCTATTTTTGAGGATAGAGAGGGGGTTGCAATGCGCTCTGGCAGCATGGCATTCCAACCGCTGGCATATTGATAGTGTGGGTGGGTAGATTTAGTCAAAATTTTCCTACGAAAAGTGATCTAGTGTTTGGTTTCAGTCTGGTGTCGGTATCGTTCTAATGTCGCTGACCTTTACATTAACGAATATAAAATTTAGTGTCTCACTATCGCTTTTTGGATTCCTATTCAAAGCAGTCTCTTTTGCTCTACTGTCCTACCTGCCTGTTTTAGGATTGAGCAATAGATCTAATGACAAAGGGCAATTCAATTTCTTCATCCCATTTGCTGGCTTTAGCTATTTTAGTTATGCGTTGAGTCCCCTGGATTTTGGGCTCCAGTAGATCGGTAAATTGATCTACATCCCTAAAAGCAGGATCAAGCCACTTGTCCATGATTTCCTTATTCTCAAATGGCAAAATTAAAGGCATAGATTTTGGATGGATGTCTTGCCACTCAGGCAGCGGTGGAGCAAGGGTAATAACTGATGCCGAGTAAGCACTTTCGCCAGTATCACCGTTGATGTACTCCTTATAAAGGCCACCAAAAGCGATGGCCGAACCTTCAATTGAAATTTTATGATAAGTTTTTTTATCGCCTAAACCTTCAACAAAGGCGCTCACCGGTATAATGCAACGCGATTCTCGATAAGGTTTGTAAGCTATCGCGCTTTTGGAATTCAACTTGTCTGAGCGAGAATTAAAGCTGGAATATTTGTAATTGGGTTTTAGCGTTGCAGGATCTAAAAATAGCCACCAGATCGCATCGGATACCAACCTGTTGCCGTCTCGGTCATGAATGATTTGAATAACGCTGCCAGGGGCAATGTCCGGTTTGCTGTGAATAGGATATAGCGCGACGCCTAATACTTTCATCAGGTGTTGAACCTCCAAGCTGTCTGTAACATTCATTCGTCCGCACATAGGGGCAGCTTAGCAAACACTAGCAAGACGTAACAGCCATGTATTGGTAAGAATGGCAACTTGTGCTGAGTCCGCTCTATCGGCCATTATGATAGCTTAGCCTTGCATTAGCTTATGTGATTTTCAATACCCACTGGCTGGAAAAATAATATGCAATCAACGTCTTATGGCAACATACTTACTTTTACAGGACTCCTAGTTTTTCAGCTTTTGGGGCTGCAAGCTCATTCCCAACCTGGTAAGCAATATGAGGCAGATCGACTGCATGGAAGGGTCTCATTCGCCCATGGCGGCGCCAGCCAGTATTTGCTATTTAGTCCTATGCCAGCCTTTAAGACGGCAATAGCCATGGCCCAGGATTATATAGAGACCGATGTTCAGCTAACCAAAGATGGCATACTGATTCGTCTTCATGACTTATCCCTTGAGCGCAGTACCAATGTTGAGCAGTTGCTTCAAATAGATTCACCGAAATCAGTATAGAAGAGCTGCTACGAAAACTTGGTATACCAACGACTTTACTCTCGCCGAGATTAAGCAGCTTGATGATTTCTCATCTCGCGCTGCCGAATTTTCTATAGAGCACATCGTGAGCTTTCGAAAGCTGATCGATATAGCTAAGGGCAAAGTAGGCCTGTATCCAGACACCAAGGGTTTAACGTTCTGCCATGATCGCAGCCTGAATAGCGATCTTGTTTTGCATGAAGTTCTTGCCGAAAATAATTTGCACACCTAGAAAGGGCCGTTGGGGACGCAAACTGTAATACAGTCCTTTGATAGTCTAATTTAAAAAGATTGCGAGATCTCAGCGGCGATAACTATGTTTTGTTGCAGCGTGTGTGGCCGACTCAAGATATTGATTATATGCTTGACGCAGGTTTTGCTCACGTGGCGGAGTATGCCGATGGCATAGAGTCATATCTGTCTGCTGCATTGCCACCAAACTTAGACCGAATTGACGCTGCGCATAACGAGGGGGTATGGATACATGTGTGACAGGCAACAGAAGAATCTGCGTCGTGTGCGCGCATTAAGCTCTGTAGCCCTTTTTCAAAGCAGTGTTTTCCCTTTGTCAGAATAGAAGCGGTTGCACCGCGCCGAATCTCTATTAAGTTAAGTAGAGCTCGTCACTTAAATCAGGCCTCAGTTATAAGTTAGAATAAAGAATGTTATTGTAGTTTCTTTCGGGTTAAAGCTAATCTAAACCTCGTTAATTAAATTATTCCGTAGCAGCTATTAAGGAAAAAATTATGAGTACTTATCCGAGAACTTTCTCCCACATTGGGATCTCTGTCCCAGATGTAGAAAAGGCAGCCAAATTCTACAGTGACGTTATGGGCTGGTATCACATCATGGAGCCAACTGTTATTTTAGAGGAGTCAGATACGCCGATCGGCCAAATGTGCATCGATGTATTTGGGCCTGGCTGGGGCTCATTTAAAATCGCTCATATGTCAACAGGGGACAAAATTGGTGTGGAAATGTTTGAGTTTAAAAACAACGAAACCCCAAAAGATTTTGAATACTGGAAAACAAGCACGTTTCATTTTTGCGTACAGGATCCAGACATAGAAGGGCTAGTAGAAAAAATTGTAGCTCATGGCGGAAAGCAGAGAATGCCGATACGGGAATACTACCCCGGCGAGAAGCCCTATAAAATGTGTTACGTGGAAGATCCATTTGGTCTTATTTTTGAAGTCTATTCCCATAGCTACGAGTTAACTTACTCACAGGGCGCTTATTGAGCCTAGCTAAATGCTCGCGTCAGCTACAATCAAGGCTGTCCGCAAGAAGCTGAACTCACATCGAATTGCGGCCCCTCGTAATTGTTCGACTGGTCCGGATGCGCGAACAGCCGGTCGTACAACGATTAATACAGGATCAAGCAACGCGGATCGCCCTTGAAATATTACTCTTTTTTAATTTTAGCTACTATTATCGGCTGCAGCGCGCCTCGCATCAAGGAGGATGATTCTTTTCTGTCGGATCAGTTGCAAGAATATGAAATTAAGGACGTGTTGATTAAAACCCGCGATGGTGCATTGATCTCGGGCATGGTTGCAAGGAAAAAGGGGGATACGACGCCTAGGCCGGTGATTTTACAGTATACGATTTACGTGCGCGACACCGGACGAGATATCGAAACGATCAAACGTTCTGTCGACAATGGTTACGTTGGCATGATCGGCTATGTGAGGGGTAAACGATTCAGTCCTGACGAAATAAACCCTTATGAGCACGATGCCAATGATGTTTATGACGTCATCGCCTGGTCTGTCGAGCAGGAATGGAGCGATGGTCGAGTAGGCATGTATGGTGGCAGCTACAACGGTTTCACACAGTGGGCGGCAACGAAACAAATGCACCCTGCACTAAAGACGATTGTGCCCTACGTAGCAAGTAGGCCAGGTATGGGTTTGCCGATGGAGAACAACGTCTTCATTAATCCTAACTATGAATGGGCGTTTTACGTCGGCAATAACAAGTATCTTGACGAAGACGTTGGCAACGACCGACAGCGTTTTCGAAAGATGCAGGATACATGGTGGCAAACAGGCGCAGCGTACGCGAATCTAGACAGCATCGACGGAGCACCCAATAAGTGGTTTCAGCGATGGATAAGCCATCCCTCATATGATGACTACTGGCAAGATATGGCGCCTTATGAGCGGGACTTCGCTCAAATTGATATCCCTATTCTTTCCGTCGATGGTTACTACAACGACTCGCAAAGCTCTGGCTTAAATTATCTACGCGAGCATTACAAATATCGGCCGAATGCTGAGCACTATCTGATTATTGGCCCCTACAGTCATTTTGGTGCACAAAGAAATGGGCAAGAGGTCATCAACGGATACACCGTTGATGCGGACGCTCTAATAGACACAGTTGATATCACCTATCAGTGGTTTGATTACATATTCAATGGTGCGGCAAGACCTGCCATTGTGAAAGACAAAATTAGTTACCAAGTAATGGGTGCAAATGAGTGGCGAGGCGCTGCCTCCATTGAGGACATGAGCGACAATCAGTTGAAGCTGTATTTTTCAAACGAGCAGTCCGAGGAATTCTTTACTTTAAGCTCGGAAAAACCAAAACCAAGCGCTGAATTCGTTCAAACAGTCGACTTTACTGACCGCGGAACCACGGCTAATAGCGACTACTACCCTGATCCAATTATTCGAGATGAGATAAATACGAATAGCGGGTTCAGCTTTGTTAGTGATCCGATAGAAAATCCGGTGTTGGTTAACGGATCTTTTTCCGGTGAACTCAAAGTGACCATCAATAAGCGTGACTTTGACTTTGGCGTCACACTTTATGAGGTGTTGCCGGATGGGCGATACTTTCATCTATCCTACATTGTAGCTCGCGCAAGTTATGCGAAGGATATCACTCAACGTCAGCTGCTCGAGCCTGGAGTAGCGACGACCATTGCGTTTACGAACACTCGATTAGTAAGTCGGCAACTGCAAAAAGGCAGTCGATTGCTCGTACAAATCGACGTCAACAAAAATTCATTCTCTGAATTGAATTACGGCACAGGAAAGCTAG
>JBLHTH010000118.1:0-10495 GCA_047627195.1 Pseudohongiellaceae bacterium
CCTCGCCAGCGGAAACCTTCGTAGATTGTTCACAATTACTCAACAGCGATGGTTACCTATTAATAGCCGATTTATCGACCCATGATCAAGATTGGGTACGCGAGTCATGTGGTGATCTATGGCTAGGCTTCGATGGTAATGATTTAGTCACTTGGGCTAACAAAGCTGGCTTGAGCGGAGGTGAAAGCGCCTTCCTCGGTTTAAGAAATGGTTTTCAAATTCAAATTCGTGTGTTCAGAAAAGGAACATCAGTTAATAACTAAGCGTGTAAATAATTTAAGCGCGTAAAAAAGGACAAATCTATGTCAGAAACTTCTCTTTTCACTTCAGAGTCGGTATCCGAAGGCCACCCGGATAAAATGGCCGACCAAATATCCGATGCGATTCTTGATGCCTTACTTTCTGAAGACAAAGCGGCACGTGTCGCCTGCGAAACTATGGTTAAAACCGGCATGGTGTTGGTAGCCGGTGAGATAACTACAGATGCCTACGTGGATGTTGAAAAAATCGTCCGTCAGGTGGTTAATGACATAGGCTATAACAATTCCGAAAGCGGCTTCGACAGCAACACCTGCTCGGTTCTTAATGCCATTGGCCAACAGTCTGCAGACATAGCCATGGGCGTTGACCACTCTGACGACCACGAACAGGGCGCTGGCGATCAAGGTCTAATGTTTGGCTTTGCAACAAATGAGACCGATGTCTTAATGCCTGCACCCATTACTTATTCTCACCGCCTAGTGAAGCGCCAGGCAGAAGTTCGTAAAAACGGTACCTTGCCTTGGTTGCAGCCAGACGCAAAAAGCCAGATTACTTTCCGCTATGAAGACGGCAAGCCAACCGCTATTGATGCGGTTGTACTATCGACTCAACACAAAGAAGAAGTCAGCCTAAAAGATTTAAAAGAAGCAGTGATGGAAGAAATCATAAAGCCCGTACTGCCGAAAGAATGGATCGATGGTAATACCAAATTCTTCATTAATCCTACCGGCCGATTTGTTATTGGTGGGCCTCACGGAGACTGCGGTCTAACCGGACGCAAAATCATTGTAGATACTTACGGCGGCATGGCCAGACATGGCGGTGGTGCGTTCTCTGGCAAAGACCCCTCCAAAGTGGATCGATCAGCAGCTTACGTGGCACGCTATGTTGCCAAAAACATTGTTGCTGCTGGCATTGCCGATCGCTGCGAAATTCAGCTTTCTTATGCCATTGGTGTCGCAGAACCCACATCAATTAGTGTAGAAACTTTTGGTACTGGAAAAATCAGCAACAGTAAGATAGTGACCCTTATTCGAGAGCATTTCGAACTTAGACCTCGCGGTCTGATAGAGATGCTAGATCTAATCAAACCTATTTATCGCGCAACGGCGGCCTATGGCCATTTCGGCAGAGAAGATCTTGATCTCAGCTGGGAAAAAACGGACAGAGCCGACGCACTAAAATCAGACGCGGGCCTTTAAGTAAACAACAAACAAAATTAATTTCGGAGCAAAACCATGAACGATTTAGCTATCAAGAAAGATGAAGCAAGTTTAGAAGATTATAAAGTAGCCGACATCAGCCTCGCTGCTTTTGGCCGCAGAGAAATAACATTGGCCGAAGCAGAAATGCCAGCGCTGATGACACTGCGAAAGAACTACGCAAAGGATCAGCCTCTTGCTGGAGCAAAGATTCTAGGCTGTATTCACATGACAATTCAAACCGCTGTGCTTATTGAAACGCTAGTTGCGCTTGGCGCGGAAGTGAGATGGTCATCGTGCAATATTTTCTCTACTCAAGACCATGCCGCAGCATGCATCGCGGCCGAAGGCATTGCGGTTTATGCTTGGAAAGGCCAAACAGAAGATGAAAGCGAGTGGTGCATAGAGCAAACTATCCTTAAAGATGGCGAGCCTTGGGGAGTCAACATGATCTTGGACGATGGTGGCGATCTAACCGCTATGGTTCACCAAAAATACCCAGCGTTACTAGAGAACATCCACGGTATTACTGAAGAAACTACTACCGGCGTTCACCGCCTGTTAGAAATGCTAGAAGAAGGTTCACTTAAAGTTCCTGCGATCAACGTCAATGACTCAGTCACTAAAGCTAAGAACGATAACAAGTATGGTTGTCGCCACAGTTTAAACGACGGCATCAAGCGCGGCACCGACATGCTGTTATCTGGCAAGCAAGCACTTGTAGTTGGCTACGGCGATGTTGGCAAGGGCTCCGCTCAAAGTCTTCGCCAGGAAGGCATGATTGTTAGAATATCCGAGATTGATCCAATTTGCGCTATGCAAGCCTGTATGGATGGATTTGAAATTGTGTCGCCTTACATCGATGGCATAAATACTGCCAGCGCCGAAGGTATCGATAAGTTACTGCTTAGTAAAACTGACTTAATTGTCACCACAACTGGCAATGTAAATGTTTGTGATAAGTTTATGCTTGCAGCGATTAAAAAAGGCGCAGTGGTTTGTAACATCGGTCACTTCGACAACGAAATCGATACCCAGTACATGCGCGACAACTGGAAATGGGAAGAAGTTAAGCCCCAGGTTCACAAGATCTATCGCAATGGTGAAGACAATCAAGACGATTATCTAATTTTACTTTCTGAAGGTCGATTAATTAATCTTGGTAATGCCACGGGCCACCCCTCAAGAATCATGGACGGCTCTTTCGCCAACCAAGTACTTGCCCAAATGTTAGTGTGGGATCGTAAATTTGCCGATCTACCTAGTGATGAAAAAATGGCTGCGCTTTATGTTGAAGTACTGCCTAAGAAGCTAGATGAAGAAGTAGCAGCGATGATGGTTGCAGGTTTTGGTGGTGTATTGACCAAGCTTACGACTACGCAAGCCGGCTATATCAATGTTCCTTTCGAAGGTCCATTCAAAAACGATAGTTACAAATACTAAATCACCATTAAGTTAAATAGAAGACTCTTAAAATGTCCCAAGGAAAATCAACCCAAGCCACTCAAAAGTTTAGCTTTGAGTTTTTCCCTCCTCGCACGGCAATAGGAGAGGAAAAGTTGGATGCCGTTCACGAGAAGTTAGCTGCCTTAAAGCCTGACTTCTTTTCGGTAACTTACGGCGCGGGCGGATCAACCAGGCTGGGCACCCGAAAGTCTGTCTTGCGGTATCAAAAGGCTGGTTCATCGGTAGCACCACATCTTTCTTTTGGTGGTGCCGATGAAGACGAGGTCCTAAGCTTGTTGAAGGACTACAAGTCAGCCGGTGTCGATAGGATTGTCGCGCTAAGAGGCGATTTGCCCTCTGGCGCGGGTTCTTCTTCGAGTCACCGCTATGCCAGTGAATTAGTTTCTTTTATTCGTGAGAAAACCGGAGATCAATTTCATATAGAAGTTGCCTGCTATCCTGAGATACACCCTGAATCTGCAGGCTATATTAATGATGTAAAATTTTTCAAAGAAAAAGTTGAGGCGGGTGCAAATTCTGCAATCACTCAGTATTTCTACAATCCCGATGCTTACTTCAGGTTTGTCGATTATTGCCAAGCTCAAGGCATTGATATACCGATTGTGCCCGGCATCATGCCTATCAGTAATTATGCAAATCTTACGCGTTTTAGCAAAGGCTGTGGCGCTGAGATACCCCAGTGGCTGCGCCATCGGCTAGATACATTCAGTGAAGACAATGAAGGCTTAAAGATCTTTGGTATTGATGTGGTCACCGAGCTATGTGAAACACTGCTGCAAGGAGGCGCGCCGGGTTTACACTTTTACTCAATGAACCTTGCTAACAATGTCAGCGAAATTTGGAATAATCTCAATCTATCTGACAGGGATTAAAGCAAAATTTCATGCGGCAACCTCGTGTATATTTGGATTTAACTCTGCAAAGTGGCGATTTAGTCACTCTAGCACCAGAAATTTCTCACTATCTCTCACAAGTACTGCGCTTAAAATCGGGTGATTTTTTACGCCCTTTCAATGCTATAGACGGCGAGTACTTAGCCTCAATTGACAAGTCCGACCGTAAACATACCTCGATAGTTATAGGCGAAAACCAGCGACCGGCATCTTTGGCCGGGTTGTCTGTGCATCTAGGCCTAGGTTTATCTAGAGGAGACCGGATGGATTTAGCGATCCAAAAATCAACCGAGCTTGGCGTCGCCTCAATCACGCCGTTGTATACCCAATACAGTGAAGTGAAATTTAAGCAGGCCGACAAAGTCGAGAAAAAACTAAACCACTGGCGCAAAATTGCAGTAAGTGCAGCTGAGCAAAGTGGCCGCCTAACGGTTCCTTTTATACAGCAGCCAATGGCAATTGCGCAGTGGCTTGAGTCGGCTCAATCCAATCTAAAACTAATTTTGACCCCCGAGGGTAGCACCAGGTTCGCAGAATTACCTGACACTGACTGCTGTGATCTACTTATTGGATCGGAAGGGGGGTTTAGCCCTGAGGAGATAAAGCTGTCAAAGAAATCGAGCTTTGTTGAAGTCACCATGGGACAAAGAGTCATGCGAACCGAAACGGCTCCTATTGCTGCATTGGCAATTTTACAATATCGGTTTGGAGATATTTAGGTAGCTTTAGTTTAGTAAAACATTGGATTTTAGCGAAAGGACGGGGCGAAAATTGGTTTTGGGGCTGTTCTAAAAAGCATTCTAGAACCCGCGTAAAGCCGAGTTGAAACCTAAGCTGAAGCCTAAGTTAAAGCCTAAGCCCGAAGGGCCTAAAACCCAGCCACTTACCTACAAAACTGAACCGATAATCCCTAGTTCTAATTTCTCTTTGTACCGGCCCTAGTGACGATAAAACAGTTCGGCTCTCACCTACAGCACCCAACACAATAACTTTAGGCTTCTCCAGTTTTTCTTGTGAAACGCTGGTGAGTACTGCGATTTTTGGACTCAATTTTTCTTCTTCGTGTTGCTCTAATACGATTGCTATCTCACCGGTATTTAATTCAACCAGTGTCCCGATAGGATACATACCCATTAGATGAATAAATTCCACCACCAGCTGCTCAGGGAACTTTAAATCCCGCTGCCGGTAGAGTCGAGCGATAGCTTTGGCCGGAGAAGTATTTCGGTCTGCGCAAAGCGACCCTAGAATGCGTTCAAAGCAGTACGCTAGGCTTGCAAATCGTGCTAAGGAGGGAATTTGTTGTCCTCGAAGACCCTTTGGAAAACCCAGTCCATCGTTGCGCTCGTGATGGCAGCGCGCAATACTAACAACGCGCTGATCAATATCAGGGTATTGTGTTAATAATTCCACACCTAATTGAACGTGCTTTTTATAAACTGTAAATTCTTCTTTTCGAAAACTGCCACGTCTCTCTGTAAGACCTTGGTGTGTTAAGTGCAGCCCTACGTCGGCCAACAACGTTCCGAGAAATAGAGATTCGATCTCGGACCTCACCAAGCCTATTTGGCGAGCAAGTAGCGTTGCCCATATTGCTGCACGTACACAGTACGCAGTTGAACTAATAGCTAAGAGGTCAGTATTTAAACACCAAACTAAGGTCTGAGGATTCGCCAATGCAGAATCAATCAAACCTGTTATAGAAGTTTCTAATGACTGAAAGTCTAGTTTTTCGCGAGCGCGAATTTTTTGCGTTAGTTGATCGAAATCCTGCAGGAGTTGTTGATAGTGCTTATCGGTTAAGTCTAACTGCCGTTTGAGACTGGACTTGATAAGGTAATAGTTGCGATCAACTTTAATTGTCGTAGAAGTAGGGGAAGCTTTACGGGCACTACTCAGTTTAGTGAGATTGTTAGGCTTTAGCCGGGCCGGCTGTGCTCCGCGACTTATATCGATATACACTGACTTACAAAACTTCGTCAGCATTTGAATGTCATCAGCGGTCTTAAGATGAAAACCACTCGGTGAAAAGGGTGTTTTTGCCCAAGAGCAATCAAGCTCATAAACGAACATACCGATGAGTAGGTCGCCGGTCTTTATCTCAACAAAGCTGCTGCTGGTAGATTCGGTACTGTACATTCCACCAACTATAGCCATTGTAGCTGACACAATATGTGAGATTAGTCACATTACTCAAATTTTCTTGCTGATGAGTTAAGTGACTAACGTATAGCTTGAATTAGATAGCACGAGCACCGTAGTTGCTTTCAGGCTTTCTGGGTGGGTCTGCAGTGACATTAGGATCTATTTCGCTAATTGCGCCGCCCTTGCTTAGAAAGCGAGCGATATCTTCTTCCACTTTATCTCTGATTTTCATGCGTGATGCGATAGTTCGACTTTCCGCTGTTTCGTCGTTGATAACTGCATTAGCATCTTCGTTTTCAGGCTCGACTTGCTTCTTTACTGCCATTTTTAGCTCCTGTCCCTTTTACTCAAATCATACGACTACAAATTCAATTTTTAGATTAGACCAATAATCAAATTCTGCGGGATTATTTTCAGTTATTTTAGACAGTTTTGTTATATGCCGTACCTGGCGTCTAATTCATTATCGAATAGTTGAAGTGTCCCGAAAAATGATGTAGCTAGAAGTCAAAACGAGGGAGAGGGTGATTAAGTAGGAGAGTTAGAAGAAGAATCAAACGAGGAGATTTGTCGGTATCAGTATCAAAATAAATTTTCCGGCGTATTTTTTCACTTACGCGTTTATATAAGGAGTCTTATCGTAAATTCGGGGTTAAAACGGTAGGCGTTGCAAAACTAAGCAGGCAAAAAAAAGGCACCTATGAGAGCAAAGGTGCCTTAACGTAATCATTTCGTAAAAGTATACTTAATCAGTTCAACCTATGGCGTCGGAGTGATCACTGCGACGCCTAGCTGCTTACTTAGAAGTGGCGAATTCCGGATAGGCTTCCATTCCACATTCAGAGATATCGACACCTTCAGCCTCTTCCTCTTCGGTCACACGGATACCCATGATTGCTTTCAAGGCAAACCATACGATTCCACTGGTAACGAACACCCAGCCAAATATTGTGATTGCGCCAATTATCTGGCCAGAGAAACTTACACCGTCATTGGTAAGTGGAACAAGCAGTAGACCTAGAAGACCACAGCTGCCGTGTACGGAGATTGCTCCTACCGGGTCATCGATCTTCAGCTTATCAAGTGTAATGATGCTGAACACAACCAGTACGCCACCAAATGCACCGAAAAGCGTTGCCAGTGCTGGCGTTGGAGTTGAAGGTTCGGCGGTAATTGCAACCAAACCAGCAAGCGCTCCGTTAAGAGCCATAGTTAGATCTGCTTTGCCAAACAAAATGCGGGCTAAGATCAATGCGGCGACTAAACCACCAGCGGCAGCAGCGTTGGTGTTTAGAAATACCATTGCTACCGAATTTGAGCTGGCAATATCACCTAGCTTCAAAACTGAACCACCGTTGAAACCGAACCAGCCCATCCAAAGAATGAACGTACCTAGTGTAGCTAACGGAAGGTTAGCACCTGGAATAGCTCGAACTGTTCCGTCTGCTGCGTATTTGCCTTTACGTGAGCCAAGAAGCAAAACACCTGACAACGCAGCGGCAGCGCCAGCCATGTGGACGATTCCCGATCCTGCGAAATCTGAAAAGCCTAGCTCGCCTAAATTGTAGATGCCAAAGACATCAGCGCCGTTCCATGTCCATGCGCCTTCCATTGGATAGATGAAGCCTGTCATGAATACTGCGAAAATTAGAAATGACCAAAGCTTCATTCTCTCTGCGACTGCGCCGGAAACTATAGACATGGCTGTCGCAACGAATACTACTTGGAAAAAGAAATCAGATGCACCGGCGTAAACAGCTCCACCGTCAAACCCTTCCTCAGCTGATGCTGCAAGAGCGTCCGCTACTACAGTATCTCCACCGGAGATTCCTGAAAGCATAAATGCACCGTCATACATAATCATGTAACCGCAAACTAAATACATGATGCATGAGATCGCAAATAGAGCGACGTTCTTAGTTAATATTTCTGTCGTATTTTTAGATCTAACCAGACCTGCTTCTAACATTGCGAACCCAGCGGCCATCCACATGACCAGCGCGCCACAAACCAAGAAGTAAAATGTATCCATTGCATATTGCAATTCAAGTATTTGGTTTTCCACCTTGTTCCTCCGGGTGATCTAAATGTAAGACCACTTTTAATTAGTATATTGGTTTACTTAGCTTGTTTGCTTATACCGCTTCTTCACCAGTTTCACCGGTACGAATACGGATGATCTGGGTAAGGTCGGTTACGAAAATCTTGCCATCGCCAATTTTGCCAGTGTTAGCAGCTTTGGTTATTGCTTCTAATGTTTGATCAAGCAGGCTAGCTCCAATTGCTACTTCCAGTTTTACTTTCGGTAGAAAATCAACAACGTATTCAGCACCGCGATAAAGTTCAGTGTGACCTTTTTGCCGGCCAAACCCTTTAACCTCAGTTACTGTGATTCCCTGCACCCCAATTTCTGACAGCGCTTCGCGCACGTCGTCCAATTTAAATGGCTTGATAATAGCCGTGACTAACTTCATTTCATCGCTCCTTAGTTGTTTGTAGCGGTTTTCCCGTTCGAATTAATACAACTTAAGCTGAACTATGCACGGCCCGTGCCAGATAAGCTTTGTCGATGTAATGTCGATATTTCCGCACTGTTGCGGCGTTCAAATCACCAGATTTGCCATTTTTAGATTAAATATGAGCAGTAATGGTGCTAAAGCCCACTTTATGCACCTTGTTCGAGCATTAAGTTAATTGGCGTTGCGCCGCAAATTCGTCGGTAGCCACTTATCTAAGTTCGAGACTTATTCGCTGGTGCGTAAAACCGCTTTGAAAAAGGTTGGTGAGCTTTACCGCCCACCATGTTATTTTTGGTCTATGAAAAAAAATGATCTGTTAGATGAAATTGGCCAACGAATGGCTTCACTGTTACCGATGGCAGAAGAGCTAGGCGGTGACGCTAAAGCAAAACTAAATCTGGCGCTGAAACGGGCCTTAGCGGATATGGATATCTTGAGCCGGGAAGAATTTGATGCCCAGGCTGATGCGCTGCGTCGAGCTGAGCAGCGTATAGATGAGCTGGAGACCAGTTTAGCAAGACTAGAGGAATCTTTGGCCGCCGCCCCTGCCAGCTCTGCCGACTAATTCAGCCGGCTAGTTCGATGAGCAAATTTGATGGGCTATCGCAGTGTACTAGCTCAACGGGCTTATTTACTGGAGAAAGCGATTAACTAATCTGCTTCGACGAAGCATAAGTGCCTTATTCAAATGTGCATCTTCTATTTTCTTACTGCCCTCTAAATCTGCAATCGTGCGTGCGACCTTAATAATTCTGTGGGTAGCCCGGGAAGACACTCCCAAAACATCAAGTTGCCCCGCAAGTTTGAGTTTCTGGTTTTTGCTAAGTGCGCAAATTCTAGATAAATCCGCTGTCTTTATGCGACTGTTTAAGACCTTATTGCGCTTGATTTGTAGCATTTGAGTGTTAATAATTGCTTTTAGTTCGGCTTTGGGGTTTCGATGCAAAGACGGCTGCAACAGAAGTTCTGTTTGGCTCAGACCCGGCAGTTCAACAATAAGATCAAAGCGATCTAAAAGCGGCCCCGATAACTTGGCTAGATACCTGTCAATAACTTCGGGACTGCATCGACACTTTCTTTTTGCATCCCCAAAGTAACCGCATGGGCATGGATTCATTGCTCCTATAAGTTGGAAGCTGGCAGGAAAGCGCACACGATAGTTCGCTCTCGTTATATAAATTTCGCCTGTCTCCATAGGCTCTCGCAGCGACTCCAACACGCCACGCTTAAACTCGGTAAGCTCATCCAGAAACAGCAGGCCATGGTGGGCAAAACTAATTTCGCCTGGCATAGCCTTCACACCTCCCCCTAATAGAGACACAGCGGTAGCGGTGTGATGGGGAGTTCGCACTGGGCGGGAAAAGCAATTGGCTATGGTGGTCGCAAAACCTGCCACTGACCGAATTGAAGCAACCTCCATCGCGTCGTCACTCGAAAGGGGCGGCAGCAGCTGAATAAGCCGGTTAGCGAGCAGCGTTTTTCCGCAGCCCGGAGGCCCAATTAACAGAACATTGTGATGCCCCGCTGCCGCGACTTTAACCGCGAACTTCGCAATTGATTGGCCCTTTATCTCATCCTCTGTTTCATTTTGGCTGTCGTCCTGACCGTCGCCCGGTTTACCGTCGATCGCGCCTAACTCTGCAGGTCGAGTTATATCGGGCTTATTAAAAACCCGGTGAGCGCTTGGCTCGCTGTTAACACAATTGGCATCGGCACTATTACTTGCACTATCACCTGCACTATCACTTGCACTATCACCTGCACTATCTGAGATATCTGGATCACTCCTGTTGTTGGACACGAGATTCACTACATCGATCAGAGATTTGCAGCTGCGCCCTTTATGATAGCGGGTAAGTTGCAGTTCTGGTAAGTTTGCAGCGGGGACGAAAATTGATCTAGCCTGTTTTTTCGCCGCGATGGCAGCGGCCAAAACCCCACGAACGAATCTTAGCTCACCGGTAAGTGCCAGCTCTCCCATTAATTCAGTATTAACTAATGCGGTATC
>JBLHTH010000119.1:0-10434 GCA_047627195.1 Pseudohongiellaceae bacterium
GGGCTTATCTTAAGAGAAGATAATTCAATGCCTGCCAATAATCAGTTACTCGTGTGGGCCAAATCCGAGTAATAACATCTACACTCAGTCTTTTTTTAGCCTTTAAACTGTTTTGTCTCAGTGGTTGTCACCGATGCCCACCCATATTGATAGAGCATCGATGCATTAAAGGCTAACGCCTTTTTATATCAGTAACGCTCTACTTGTACTCTTCGTATGCCGCTCTAACCCATCGCTCAGTGCCAGGGCCTGGCTCTGCAAAGCCCTCAACCACACTAGACGCCGCCACCTGATCCGCTGACTGTCCTTGAGCTATCGCGCCACGCAACCGTTCCCGAATTGTCACCAGCATGGACCGGTACTCTAACAAATCTGTTCGATTAGCCAGCTGCCCATGGCCAGGAATTATAATCGTATTATCATCAATCATGCCGGCAATTTTCCACAGTGAATCGATCATGCCGCTAGTGCTACCACCGTTTGGCTGGTCGATAAAAGGAAGCCCATATCGCACAAACATGTCACCGGTGTGCAGAACATTAGACTCTTTAAAATATACCTGAGCGTCACCATCGGTATGGCCTGCTCCTGTGTAAACAATTTCAATCGTGTTGCCATTAAAATAAAACTTCATCGCATCCATGAATGTTATTTTTGGCAGCCCGTTTGCGTCATAAGCGACCTGCTCGCGGCCGTTCAAAGACACTACTTGATCCGTTTCCATGCGCTGACGACTATTATCCTGCGCGACTATGTAAGCGCCGGCTTTGCCAAAGTTCTCATTGCCGTCAGTATGGTCATAATGCCAGTGTGAATTAACCACAAAGTCGACTGGTTTATCAGTCAACTCGGCGATGGCATCGACGATTTTTCCCGTTAGAGGGGCGAACTGGTCATCAACAATAAAAGTGCCGTCATCGCCAATTGATACGCCGATATTTCCGCCGCTTCCTTGCAGCATATAGATATTATCAGTGACGGGAATTGTGGTGATTTGAACCTGACTAAAGTCTTGTCCGAGAACACTGGTGTTAGCTAACACCAATCCAATTAGAACTATTATTTTTCTCATTTTTGTTTTCCTTAAGTTTTTGTGTTTTTAAATTCTCTAAAGGTTTCTAGCTCTATGAAGGTTTCGAACATTGCCATATGAATTCCAACTATTGCCACTACCTTGCCCCCTAACTAACTTTCCTCAACCGCTAAATAGTAACCTACCCAACGTGGCTATCGGTTAGAGTTTATCTTGATCATATTCTAACCGGTGATAGTGTATATTGAGCATCTATTTGAACTGGCCGCAATTTTTTGGAGACACAATGAATTCACCTATTGTCATTACCGGTATGGGTATCATCAGTCCGCTAGGGTGTGGCGTCAAGCCTGTTTGGAAACGACTCCTTGCTGGCGCCTCTGGTGTAGACCTGATTAATAGATTTGACCTAGACGACGTGCCAATTAAAATTGCCGGGTTGGTGCCAGACACCCAGCAAGACCCTGAAGCGGGTTTTGACTCCGCCAACGTCGTACCACCAAAAGATCTCAAAAAGTTAGACCTCTTTACTGTGTACGCCTTTGCAGCGGCTCAAGAAGCCCTTGAACAGGCCAATTGGTTCCCAAAGTCCCAAACCGACCAGCTTTCTACCGCAACCATTATTGCCACAGGCGTAGGCGGCCTTTCAACCATATCCAACGCCCAGCAAACACTAGACTCACGTGGATATAAGCGCCTTTCTCCCTTTACCGCACCGGCATTCCTAGCCAATATGGCCGCCGGCAACCTTTCCATCAAGTATGGATTTAGAGGCCCACTGGGATGTCCCGTAACTGCTTGTGCCGCTAGCCTGCAAGCCATTGGCGACGGTATGCGCCTAATACGCAGCGGCGAGGCTGATGTCGCTTTAGTAGGAGGCTCAGAGGCTTGCGTTAACCCACTATCTTTAGCAAGCTTCAACGCCCTTAAAGCTTTGTCACCAGAGGCCCAGAGCCCTACACAGGCCTCTAGACCATTCGATCAAGCTAGAAACGGGTTTGTTATGGGTGAGGGCGCTGGACTGATGGTAATAGAGACTCTCGAGCATGCTCTCGCCCGAGGTGCGACACCATTGGCTATTTTAAGCGGCTATGGCACGAGTTCTGATGCCTATCATATAACTTCAGGCAGACCTGATGGCCAAGGCGCTGCGGCGGCAGTGCACAGAGCTCTAAAAATGGCTAGCTTAACCGCCGCTGATATTAGTTACATTAACGCTCATGCAACCTCGACACCCGTTGGTGACGGCGCTGAGATCACATCCCTGCGAAATGTTTTTGGCACAAGCTTATCCGGCATCCCTATATCGTCAACAAAGTCAGCAACCGGGCATTTATTGGGCGCCGCCGGCGGTATAGAAAGTATATTTTCGGCACTAGCGGTTATTAATGATAAATTGCCACCTACCCTTAATTTGGATAACCCGGACGAGTCAATGACAGACCTGGATCTTGTGCCAAAAGCAGCTCGCGAGCATAAAAACGATCATACTCTTTGCAACGGCTTTGGTTTTGGCGGTGTTAACGCCGCGCTTATTATTAGTAAGATATAAACGTACCACGGGGTTTGATATATCTCTTTTTATTTTTCTAGATTCCAAACCTGTGAGTCAGGGGCCTAGATGTTGTTTGTGAGCAATCAGGCGCAAAGCTTCATAAACAAGTAATCGCTTAGGTCCTAACGCTCTGGTCAGGGGATATCTCAGTATCAGTAAAAATTGAAATCAAGCCAATCTAGGTTTTGGAGAGAGCATAAATTTTTCATCGGCCCTATTTCTCAATTTATACTCGGCATAATCAACACGAGCTAGCTAAACCAATGTCTGATAAAACCCTCGATCCAAAACCCAAGTTTACGCACCGCATTGCCGGCAAGAATGATGTCACTGCCATCATCGAATTAATGCAAAATTCAATAGCCGAAAATATGAAAGCGTATTTGTCTCCGATAGAAATTGAAGCGGCGAAAGAGACAATGGGGGTCGATCGAACTTTAATTGAAGACGGCACTTATTTTTTGATTGAAACAAAATCCTACGAAAAAAATATTCTCGTAGGATGTGGCGGTTGGGGCAAACGAAAAACTCTATACGGTGGCGATCATACCAAGGGTAGGGACGATCGCTTGAGTAATCCAGCAAACGAGGCTGCTCGCATTAGGGCCATGTATACTCACCCTGACTGGACTAGATTAGGTATTGGTTCTTTGCTGTTGGACTTAGGGGAAAATGCCGCTCGCAGTGCCGACTTTAAAACAATTGAACTAGGGTCTACAGTCGCCGGTGAAGCCCTTTATCGAGCAAAGGGCTATGTAGAAAAAAGTAGAGAGAGTACCGCCTCTAAAAACGGGTCAAAAAGCTTAATAATCACCATGGAAAAACCATTGTAGTAAATAAATGGCATTAATTAAATTGTATTGATTTAGTAAACAAACCATCACTTAACTTTTTCGATAATCGGCAATCACCTCACCCACTAAAGACATCTCACGCTCATGATCCGAGTCACGCCAGATCTCACTCAGAGCCTGTGACTGCCAAAGTTTCATGCTTTCAAGAGACAGCAATTTTTCGCAATAAGCTTGGCCTGTTTTAGATAAATCTAAATCAAACGTTCTTACTCTAAATGCGACAGGGGCGAAGAAAGCATCAGCGGCACTAAACGTAGCGCCGGCAAGAAAAGGACCGCCAAACCTAGTTAGACCTTCACTGAAAATTTCATCTAAGCGTTCTACATCGTTTAACAGTGCGCTCGGCCTCTCAAAGAGATTAATTCTAACTCCCACACTCATTGCGCAGATATTTCTGAGCGTCGAAAAACCAGAATGCATCTCGGCTGAAACGCAGCGAGCCCAGGTTCTGGCACCAATTTCTCTAGGCCAAACCCTGTCGTTGAACTGTGCCAGGTACTCGCAGATTGCCAGTGAGTCCCAAACCGCTCGCTCTGCGTCATACAGACAAGGAACTTTGGCATTGGGAGAAAATTTTTTAAACTCTTCAGAATTAGCACTGCCAGCAAACGGAGTTAGTTTCTCTTCGAATGGAATCCCTAGCTCGGTGAGCAATATCCATGGCCGTAGCGACCAAGACGAATAGTTTTTATTTGCTATATGAAGCGTATACATAGTGTATGTCTATCTGTTGAACGTTAAAGGGCCTCTTAACGAGACCCTTTTCGATACTGTATTATCTTATACTGGCTTGTGTACTGTGTTATGCCATGCGATGAAGAGCGCAAATCTTGTTGCCCGCAGGATCCCTTAGGTAAGCTAAATACATCTTACCGTTAGCTCCTTCGCGAACCCCTGGGGCGTCCTCACAGTCTGTGCCACCGGCAGCTAGTCCCGCAGCATGCCACTTATCTCCAGTTTCTGTATCTTTTACAGCGAAACCAATAGTGCTGCCATTGCCATTGCAAGCAGACTCGCCATTGATGGGTTTGGAAATAGAAAATATACCACTCTTATCCATCCAAAAAACGCGACCCTGCTCGTCCGTAACTCCTGGGCCGTAGCCTAAGGTTTCGAAGATAGAATCATAGAACGCTTTAGATTTTTCGATGTCATTCGCACCGACCATAATGTGACTGTACATTGTTACTCTCCTTTTAAAAATAATTGCGAATCTCAAAGTCAGGAAACTAGATTTGAGATTTGCTTTTGGCTACCCTCATTCTATATCAGACTGAAGCTTGGTAGGGATTATTCAATCAGACTTATAAACCCAGCCTTAAGCGTTCTTAGAATCATCTTCTAATTTATATGGCAGCAGTGCTTCAGCGCTTTTTCTATAACTCGCGATATGCGGGCGCTCCTCATCGAGAAATTTTTTAATCGCATCAGCGAACGCGGGATGAGCAAGCCAATGATTAGAGTGCGTAATAATAGGCTCGAAACCCCGCTGAATCTTATGCTCACCCTGAGCGCCAGAATCAAAGGAACTGATACCCTTTTCAATGGCATAGTCCTGACCCTGATAGTAACAAGTTTCAAAGTGTAAAAACTGATAGTCAGCGGCACTCCCCCAATAACGCCCAAACAGTGCATCTTCGTTTTTGAAAAACAAAGCTGCGGCGATACTGCGGCCCTCTTGGATGGCGTTGATCAGGAGAATTTGCTCTGACATGCTACTTCCAATCGCTGTAAAAAATGCTTTCGAAAGGTACCCTTGCTGGCCCCGCATCAAATAGGTACTTTGATAGAAAAGATAAAAATCATCCCATTGCTGATCACTGATCGCGGCTCCTTCAGTTCGCGTAAAAGTAATACCTTGGTCTGCTACTTTTTTACGCTCTTTACGGATAGATTTGCGTTTACGCGAAGTGAGTACGTCTAAAAAATCATCAAAGGTCTTGAAGTTCCTGTTATACCAATGAAATTGTGTACCTACTCTTGCTTGGATACCTAAGTCGTCAAGGCATGTGTTTTCGAGTTCAGTGGGAAACAGGATATGCCACGACGATGCACCCACCTTTTCTGCTTCGTCTTTGATTTTTCCCGTGACAAACTTAATCAACTCATCAACCTTGTTTTCGAAATCCACGCTTACAAAAAATCGCTTACCGGTTGATGGCGTGAACGGCGTCGCAGTTACAAACTTAGGATAGTATTCTAATCCGTGGCTTTGATAAGCATTAGCCCAAGACCAATCAAATACATATTCGCCCCAGCTGTTGGTTTTTAGATACAGCGGCACGAGACAAACTAGGGGGTTTTGAGTTAGCTCCTTAGCCTGGGCACGAGTATTGGCCTCACTGTCACTACCTGCCTCAGCCTCTAACTTGCCTGTGTGGTAGACAGCAATATGGTAAGGGACCCAGCCTGATTGTTCATTTGTACACCCGGTCTGCTCAAGCCCGTGTAGAAACTCGTAGCGTGTAAAAGGGTTCTTAACGCCAACTATCGAGCTCCAACGTTTCTGACCAATTTCTTCAATAGATTTTACAAACTGAATACTTAAGTTTTCCATTTACTGCTTTTCAAGCGCCTTTAACATTGTGGTTGTTTATTGACTACTTTTTCACTGAACTAAAACAAGTGTCAATTATGATTAAATTGAGTAGCATGTTTCACCGGTCATAATTTAGCAGGTACACCGTGGAATCGCCTAATCTCATCCGCCGCATCTCTGACAAACTTGATACCTTGCGAAAATCCGAGGCTAAAGTAGCTCATTTCGTATTGGGGAACGCTAACGACGTTATTAATATGAGAATAGTAGATCTCGCAAGACTATCAGACGTTAGTGAGCCTACAGTTATACGATTTTGCCGCGCTATTGGATTTGATGGTTTTCAAACCCTCAAGCTGCAACTTGCGCAGCAACTTGGATTGGGCGGGGTCTATACTCAGTTTGCAGTTGATGACACTGATACTGTAAAAGACCTCCGAAATAAGGTTTTTGACACAACTGTAGGCTCATTACTCACCGTGCGAGACGAGCTCGACCCTGATGCCTTAGAAACCGCAATAAACCTTATTAGTAACGGTAGACGCATAGAGTTCTACGGTTTTGGGGCTTCCGGGTCGGTAGCTGCGGACGCTCAACATAAATTCTTTCGATTACAACTTTCAACCGCAGCTTATACAGACCCTCATATACAGCATATGTCAGCAATATCGCTAAACGAGCAAGATGTCGTAGTAGCTATTTCTCAATCAGGTCAAACCCGCGCATTGTTAGAAAGTGTGAGTCTGGCGATGGATGCAGGGGCAACCGTGATTGGTCTGGCCCCGCAAGGCACCGCTCTAACCGAAAAGTGCAGCGTGCCTATTTACGTCAACATGAAGGAAGAACACCAAGCCTTTGCACCTGTGTCCTCTAGAATTGCTCACTTGGTTGTTATCGATGTCATCGCGACAGGAGTTGCTTTGCACCGTAAACCACTGTTAAACGAACACCTTAAGAAACTCAGTAAAAGCCAAAATGCTTTACGTACAAAAGAATCTGAGCAGTAACATTAAATAAAAGGCTATTAGAGGCTTGCGCTACTTTTGCTTCTGCCTTTGCATCGCCGGCCTTTATCTTTAGCCTTTGGTTCCCACTGCAGCGTTCAGTCTTGTTTATTTTGGACACGTCAGTTGTAGGTAAAAAAACTAAACCCGGCAAGCACCAATAAGTAAGCCTGCCTTTGTGAGGGTAAAAACTCTTTTTATATCAGGAAATTTGCTTACTCAACTGTCACGGACTTCGCTAAATTTCTTGGATGATCAACATCTGTACCTTTCAAAATTGCGACGTGATAGGAAAGTAGCTGCAAAGGTAGTGTAAAAATAATAGGCGAGAGTATTTCAGGGCATCTCGGCACATGAATCACCTTAATGCTTTTGTCGCCTTGAAACTTAATGCTTTCATCCGCAAAGACATAAAGCTTACCACCGCGAGCACTCACCTCAGAAAGATTCGCTTTTAACTTGCTCAGTAATTCATTATTTGGTGCAACGGCAATAACGGGCATCTTATTGTCCACTAACGCCAACGGACCATGCTTCAGTTCGCCAGCTTGATAGGCTTCGGCATGTATATAGGATATTTCTTTGAGTTTAAGCGCCCCTTCTTTTGCTATAGGGTAGTGAATCCCTCTGCCTAAAAATAGACTGTGGTTCTTATTGGAAAAGTGTTTTGATACCGCTTTAATTTCTTTGTTTAACTTCAAAGTATCTTCAACAAGGCTTGGCAGCTTAACTAACTGCTTCACCAGCTTTTTCTCATCAGCTTCGGTCAGGCCTGTTCGGCGAGCCAGTACGATTGCTAGAATAATTAATACAGTAAGCTGCGTTGTGAACGCTTTTGTAGACGCTACCCCAATTTCTTGACCTGCCATAGTTAACAAACAAAAATCAGATTCTCGTACCAAGGAGCTAGTTGCGACATTACAGATGGCCAGACTCGCTACATAGTTAAGTGTCTTGGCGTAACGTAAAGCAGCCAACGTATCGGCGGTTTCACCTGATTGGGAAATTGTTAAAAATAAAGTTCCTGGTTGGACAATTATATCTCTGTATCGGTAGTCACTTGCTATGTCGACTTGGCAGGGAATTTTCGCTATAGATTCAAACCAATATTTTGCAACCTGCCCGGCATGAAAGCTCGTACCACAGGCAACAATCTGAACACTTTTCACTCTATCAAATATTGATTTTGCGTTAACACCAAAGGCTTCTTCTAGTACGTGAACTTTACTAATACGGCCGTCCAACGTGTCTTGTATAACCTGTGCCTGTTCATGTATTTCTTTCAGCATAAAGTGTTGATAAGGCCCTTTTTCTGCATCTGTTGTGCGATCAGATAAGGTCGTAATCTCACGCTGGACTTTTTTCGCACCATGCCAAATAATAAAGCTATCTAGCTTTATTTCTGCAATATCGCCTTCTTCTAAATAGATAAATCGGTCTGTCACTTGGCCGAGCGCCAGCGGGTCTGAGGCAACAAAGTTCTCTCCTATGCCCACCCCTATTACTAAGGGGCTTCCACTTCGGGCAGCAACTATAGTCCCAGGCTCGGACTCATCGACCACGCAAAGGCCATAGGCACCTTTTAATTTTTTGGCGATTTTCTTTACAGCTTCTACTAGACTCGTTCCCATCTCATCTCTGGCTTGATGGATTAGGTGAGCGATCGTTTCGGTATCTGTATCGGTGTTAAACTCGTAACCTGCTTGTTGTAGTACAGCACGAAGTTCTTCAAAGTTTTCAATTATTCCATTGTGTACGATAGCGATGCGGTCGTGTGATGTGTGCGGGTGTGCGTTATTGAGAGTTGGCTTGCCGTGTGTTGCCCAGCGAGTATGAGCGATACCCAGGGATCCACTGATTTTAGATTTGTTGGTGGCCGCAACAAGTTTCTCAACTTTACCAACAGCTTTAACGATTTCTAGTTGCAGCTTATCGCCTGTCAACATAGCAAGACCGGCAGAGTCATAACCTCTGTACTCTAATCGCCTTAAGCCCTCTAGCAGTATTTTAGTCACATCGCGTTCGGCGATCGCACCAACTATTCCACACATTCTTAATTTCCTTATACGCTAGATTAATCAGGTTTTAATTAATCCAGCCAGTGTATTTTTTTAGTAAAGTTTTGGCCACCTGACCTATTTTTTCTTAGGTCGTGCCCATCCATCTAGATTTCTTTGCTTAGCTCTACTGACCGCTAACTGATCCTTACTTACGTCCACATTAATCGCAGAGCCGGCCGCCACAAAACTGTTGTCATCAAGATTCACCGGGGCAATCAACACGCTATTTGAACCGACGAACACATTGTCACCAAGTGTGCTTTTATGTTTATTTGCACCATCGTAATTGCAGAAAATAGTACCAGCACCAATGTTCACCTTGCGGCCAATTACCGCATCACCGATATACGCGAGATGGTTTGCTTTAGAGCCTTCACCAAAGCTAGCATTTTTAGTTTCCACAAAATTTCCAATCTTCACGTCCTTCCCTAGCTTCGTGCCGGACCTCAATCTAGCTGACGGACCTATTTTGCAACCTGAACTTATTTCCGCGCCATCAATATTGCTGCCAGCTAAGATGTGTACACCATCGCTAATGATAGAGTCTTTAATAATAACGTTAGCATCAATGCGAACCTTGTTTCCAAGACGAACAGTGCCTTCGAATATAACATTGATATCAATTTCCACATCTGAGCCAAAAGCTATTTCCCCACGCACATCAACCCTGTTTGGGTCACGAAGAGTTACCCCAGATTTGAGCATATAGCCGACGATACGGTTTTGGTAGTAGCGTTCAAGAAGTGCTAATTGCATCTTATCGTTAACCCCTTGTGCTTCAATTTCGTCTTTCAGTACAAGAGAATTTACGGCGCAACCGTCTCGCACTGCCGCTTCAATCACATCTGTTAAGTAATATTCACCTTGTTCGTTATCGTTGCCTAATCTTTCTAACCAAGAACATAATTTACCGGCAGGCAGGGCCATGATTCCAGTATTGAACTCGTTGATTGCACGCTGCTCGTCGGAGGCATCCTTTTCTTCAATGATAGCGATAACCTCACCATCGTCGCCACGGATTATTCTACCGAGCCCAGTCGGATCTTGAGTAAAACCGGTTAACACCGCTACAGAGTTTGCATCGGCTTTGTTAAGAAGGTGCTCTAAAGTATCTGCCTGAATTAGGGGTACGTCGCCGTATAAGATCAGTACAATATTACTATCGTCGATGCTCGTTAAGGACGCAATTGCCTGTTTGACTGCATGTCCGGTGCCAAGCTGTTCTGATTGTATTACGAAATTTAACGGGGCATCAGCCATGTTGGTATCGCAGTACCTTTCTATCTTGTCAGCGCCGAAACCAACAACAACATGAATTAAATTGCTGTCCAGTTCAGTTGCAGCTTCGATAGCATGGGCTAGCATCGGCTTACCGCCGATAGTGTGAAG
>JBLHTH010000120.1:0-10271 GCA_047627195.1 Pseudohongiellaceae bacterium
TATAAGGGCGAAGTAATTGCTATCTCCGGTGATTCTTTGGTTTGTCCAGAATTAGCTGCTGGAGTACGCGGTGCCGATATTCTTGTAGCTGAAGCTGAAAATGCCCAGATGTTAGCGCCAGCTTTAGGCATGGCAAAGCAAAATGGAGATAGTCGCCGGCTAGAAATGATTGAAGAAGGAATGGAATATCATGCCGAAACTTTGGCCCTTGCACAAATGGCCCAAGACAACGGCGTGAAGAAATTAGCACTAACTCATTTGTTCCCTTCAATTCCACCGACCGAAGCGGCCGAGGCGCGTTTCGTTCAAGGCATGAGCGAGCTTTATAAAGGGCCAATACTCGTCGGGCGAGATCGTATGAGAGTCAATCCCTAAGCTTGCGTCTGCTTGCCAATTTTTACAACACTTTTACTGCTAGCGATTTTGGAACTCTCAATCGTGTGCCTAAAACTTTAACTCTAACCATAATTCTAACTATGATTAAAAATATTTTATACGGATCCCCACTTTCTTTGTTTACTGGGAAAGCACGAAGTTATTTGATTAAAGCTGGAATCTCATACCGAGAAACCTTGCCTAACAGTGCTCATTTTAAAAAGAAGGTTTTGCCAAAAATGGGAGGGCGGCAAAGTATTCCAGTTATTGAAACAAGTGAGGGTGTGGTAATAAGAGATGGCGCTGCAATAATTGATTATTTTGAAGCAAAGACGGGCTATTATTTCTCGCCCTCAACATCTAAGCAAAGAATTCTAACTCTGTTGTTCGATGTTATCGGCTGCGAGGGATTACTGCGTCCGGCTATGCACTACCGTTGGAATTTTCCACAGCAGAATCTGGCTTTTATACAATTCCATTTTGAAACTTTTGTCCCCAAAGGCATCGATAAAAAAGAAACAGCAGCAAAGCGTATGGATCAAATGCGCGGAGCCGGCCGAGCTTTTGGAGTGACTGCTGAGTCGCATGAGCTAATTGAGTCTCAATATATGAGACTTATAGCAAAGCTCGATGAACACTTTGCTGAGCAGCCTTACTTTTTAGGTGGCAGGCCAAGCATTGCTGATTTCGGCATGATAGCGCCCCTTTACGGCCACCTTGGCAGGGATCCTGCTCCTCTATCTCTAATGCAAAGCAAAGCTATTCGCTTATGTCGCTGGGTTGAGAGAATGAATCGAGCAGAGCCAGATGTTGGTGAGTTCGAAAACCAAAGTGAAGAATTTTTACCGAATGACGAAATCCCGCAGACTTTAATTGAGGTGCTTAAACACATAGCGTTGGATTTTGTTCCAGAAACCAAGGCAGCCTGTCTTTTTATCAATCAGTGGCTAAGCGAGAACCAAAATTTGGAGCCTGGAACGATTGCCGAGCGTGGCGTGGGAACGACAGAATTCGAAACAGAGGGTGTAAAGATCGCCGCTTTAGCACAGCCCTATCGGTTTTATTTGCTGGCAAGAATGCAGGGTGAATATGACGCACTAGGTGATTCAGAAAAGTTTGATGTAGACGTATTGCTGCAAGCCTGCGGCATGGATGATGTTGTTGACTGCCGGTTATCACGAAACGTGGGTCGTCATGATAACCGTGAGGTCTGGCTGTAGTTAGGGATGGGTTGGGGATGGTTAGGGATGAGCCTAGAATTAAGCAAGTTCTCGCTAGGGTGCGTGCGCTGTCTTAGATGGGCTAACATAGCCCCAAGCAAGGTTTTCTTGGATCTATGATCTATGCCAGACTACTTGAAGGGATGTCCAGCGGTTGTTAGCCCGCGCCTATTACGTTAGTCAGCTTTGTCTTGCACTAAAATCCAAGGCGATACCACAACGGCCCAAAGCTCTGGGTCCTGTGCTTCCCAGAGTTTAGCTTTTTCCTGACTGACCTTGGCAATTAGAGACTTTGCTAACCATGTTTTGACTTGGCTGCTGTTGTCGCTGGCAAATTCGCAGGCCACTTCAATTAAATCAAGTTTGGCATCTACTTCAACGATGGCGTCTATCTGGTCATATTGATTCAGCGAACTCCATCGAATTTTTGCTGTGTCTTGGTTCAGCTTTTTTTTGACTGATTCAGGTTCGGTCAAATCTGAATCGTCTGTCCTTGGAGTTGTCATTGGGCTTCTGCAATTCTTTGATTGATGTCCGATTCAGCCATCAGCAGCGAATCGGTTTGAGATTGAGTTTGGCCCTAGTCGAATAAAGAAGGCTGCTCTTCGCTTATTACATCGAACAGCGGTTTAAAGCTAAACCAACCCGCGAGAGGGCTGCCGACCTGTTTGTTAGTGAGGGTGGCAATTTCCGGGCGAATCATCTTTGGTTTGCCGGCAGCTTCCGCCAGCAGCTGTGCTTGGCAGGTACGCTCCATGGTGATGTACCACCATGCCGCCTCATCCACAGTATTGCCGACAGTTAGCAATCCATGATTTTGTAAAATGGCAGCCTTGTTTTTGTCTAGAGCTTTAGAAATTCTATCACCCTCGGAGATATCTAAAACGACACCAGAAAAATCATCAAACAACACATGATCATTATAAAAGGCGCATGAGTCTTGGGTGATTGGATCTAGCAGTCGGCCAAGACTTGACCACGTTTTACCGTAAACCGAATGGGTATGAGCCGCCGCTGTAACATGGGGCAGATTCTTGTGTATGCGCGAATGAATCGCAAAGGCCGCTTGGTTTAATAAAGTATGCTTACCTTCAACTATATCCCCATCATGATTGACGAGAATGAGGTCGGATACCTTCATTTGCTTAAACGACACACCAAAGGGATTTACCCAGAAATGATCACTAAGTTCTGGGTCTCGTACGGTAACGTGCCCTGCAACACCTTCATCGAAGCCGAATTTTCCAAATAAACGAAAGGTCGCGGTTAGGCGATTTTTGCGATCGATACGCTCTTCTTCCACGCTGCTAAATTTAGGTGGGTATTGTTCGGATAGCTTCATAGGGCTTGCATTGTCGGAGTTATCATTATCGGAGTTATCATTATCGGAGATAGCAGCTTCTGACATAATCGTTTCTCAAAAATAAGGTAATAGGTACAGTTGTCAATAGTGGGAAAGGTCCAGTGTGCACTTCGGAAAATCCCATTATTTCGGATCTTATCCTAGATCACCCTGAAATATTAGGATTTTGCATCTAAAATGAGTGCAGGTAGAAAACTGGCGCGTCGCTATGATTGCCCTATTCCTTAGTAGGGTCAATCTTCTATAAGTTAGCACAGGGAGGCAGGTGATGCCCTATACTGCCCGAGCAATAACATCAGAACCAAATCAATCAAACTCAATGAGATAAAGAATATGAGTGAACCTTTGACGGTGCAAGGTCCTAATCTATCGGACATTGGACGCCTTGTTGTTTGCTGTGCAGACAAGCCTGGAATAATTTCGGCTGTGTCTACATTTTTGCATAACCAAGGGGCAAATATAGTCGACCTCGATCAGCATTCTAGTGGAGCGCCGGAGGGCAAGTTTTTCCTCAGGCTAGAGTTTGAGCTCAAGGATCTAGGGACAAGGAAAGACGCCTTTGTGGAGACATTCAATGACAGGGTGGCAGCAGGTTATGAGATGCAGTGGGCGTTGACTCGAGCCACGGAGAAATTACGAGTAGCTATTTTTGTTTCAAAATTTGATCACGCGTTGATGGAATTATTATGGCTGGCGTCCCGCGGAGTATTACCAATAGACATACCCATGGTCGTAAGTAATCACAATGACTTGAGAAAGCAAGTTGAGGGGTTAGGTTTTAATTTCGAGCACATCACCGTTACTGCAGGAAATAAAGCAGCGTCTGAAAAAGCGACTATCGAGCTGCTTGAAGAGAAAGTTGATCTAATTGTATTGGCTAGATATATGCAAATTTTGTCAGCAGAGTTTGTTAGCCACTACACCAGCCGGATTATCAATATCCATCATTCATTCTTGCCTGCGTTTGCAGGCGCAGACCCTTATCGTCAGGCCTATGAAAAGGGCGTAAAGCTAATCGGCGCGACATCTCACTATGTGACAGCGCAGCTCGACCAAGGCCCTATTATCGAGCAGGACGTGGTGCGGGTCAGTCATAGATTGTCGGTTGCTGAATTGAAGCATTTGGGTAACGATGTGGAACGTAAGGTTCTCGCCAGAGCTGTACGTTGGCACGCTGAGAACAGAGTTATCGTCGATGGCAATAAAACGGTCGTGTTTACCAAGTAATAAGTGTTCTTTATTATTAGGATTAAAATTACTTAAAGATTGTGCGCCCTAAAGTGGTCCCCCCAGTCAAGTTAGAAAATAAAAATTAGAAGAATCGCAACAGGTCCTAGAAGAGACAACGGCCATGCCGCTATGTCATTTTCTCTTAAGTCTAGGGGCTCCAGATTCAGCAGCTTCACGATTAACGAGGTTTGGCTGGCTGGATTAAAGCTCCCTTCTGTCAAACCCCGTTGCTTTAAGCTCGGTTGTTCTAATTTCTATTGCTAGCTTTTCTGCGTCGGTTGCAGCGGCGCCTGATTTCGCTGACGGAGCAGGGGCTACGGATACAGCAAGCTTACAATCCGCTCACTGATGATTTAAGCCTTTCCTGCGTTCCTGCAAGTGTTGCTCGTGTCTGGGCAAATTCAAGCTCCGGTATCAAAATCGATTTGTCAGGTAAGAGGGTGCTGATAAGCTACGAGCTATTCGATCTTAGACGTAACATTGTGTTGGGCGATGAATCCACAATGTCGACTCTGCCGAGTACGTTAAACTTAAGCAGCAGGGCCTTTCAGGAGATGGGCGCGTCGTTTGCCCGCGTCGAGGGAGACCGTCTTGTTATTGAATCTAGAAATCATGTGCTGGGGTATGTTCGCACGTCTCGCGGAATTCCCCAGTCGGTAAACACAGTAGCTATCGAAGAGCCTAAAATAGAAGCGGGTAGATTGCATATTACTCATACTTACATTGATGAAACGCTCTATAAAAAGGCTATTGTGTTGGAATACTTTTTTCGGAAAACTAATGAACGCGATATTCTCCTCTATGAGTGTATCGACGCCGACTATGATTGGTTCAGCCAGTTGAATGAAGCAAAACAGGAGTAGACTTAATGAAGGTTTTCTCAATAAAGGCGTCAGCATTCATTATTGTGTCTTTTTGTATGCTATTTTCATTAGTGCACACCAGTGTACTAATGCGAATTTTACTCAAGAAAAAAATATCGGTGGAGCGCGTCATTGAGCGAGTGCGTTTTCAAAATTCTCATGCGGCGGTGTTGATAAAGAATATAGATGAGCAAGGAGGCAAACTTTTTGGTTGCTCGAGCCGGGAGCTCGCACCACGTTAGAAAGACAGAGGGTATCGCTTGATGTGTTAAAGGTTGGGCCAACGGATACCGCCACAGGGCGCAAGGGTCGTCGTCAATATATGATGTATTTGCGTGAGATAAGTTTTGAAGACGGATCAGTTTTGTACTTCAACCAGATTTAAACTAAAAATCACTTTAAAACGGCTAAGTAATAAGCTTCAAATGTAAGTGCTTTATTTTTCACTACCGGCTATTGCTGTCACCAACTTTGAACGCGATCTGATCTTTTTGCAATCCGCTTCAGAAAGTTATCAGCGGCTTTTAAATTCCAATACCACCCCTTCGGTTGAAGTGCTGAGAAGCATGTTTGAGTTAACTATTTGGAATGCTTTTGTATTGCGTAGATACAAGGCAAGGTTGTTATGGAGCGAACCGGGAGCACATAATTTACGGCTCGTGTTAAACGGCTCAAAGCGCAGCGTATAATCTTCTTGAATCCACAAACCGCCCACGTCATTGCAGTCGGAGGTTCCTGTCAGTCTGCCATCGCTTCGAAAATTTAAAACATATTTAGCTGGCTCATCAGGGGTAAAAATATAGCCGCCGAGCACGGTCATTCGAACTAGCTGCCAGTTGCTGCCTTCCAAGGAATCAGCGGCGGACGCAGTCAAGTCTGCGCCGTAGCTTATAAAGCTACATAAAGAAATTGATGCCACCAGGGTAGCGAACTTGAGTTTAGCGAGGGCAGTTTTGATCATGAGCTTTAGATTCTTTGAAATTGAGTTAGGTTGTAGGATGTAGGGTAAGAATACCCTAATTAGCGAGTAGGGGAAAAGAGACGTCACCGACACCGCTGTCTCGCAGCTCTTAAAGGGGCGGGGTTGGTGTTGCTAGTGGCCATCGTCTAAAGGTTGCCGCTGAGCCAACAGGGCTAGCGATACAGCCGTTCGCCGCCAGAAAGAGTGAGTTTAAAAGGTTCTACCCTATACTTGGCCTCCTGATCGCACGACTGTAAAATCCGTTATTATAAAATGTAGGGACAAGTACAGCGACACCTATCGATCTCTCGACTGCTTGATATCAGCAGGAACCTCACCGCCATGTCTTTGTTTCAGCTTGTGATTGAGCCATTTATTGAGTAAGCCCGCGGGGTTATCGAGCAAGGCCACAGCGCTGAGGCGAAACCGGCTTTGGTAAAATCAGAGGGGCTACTTTTACTCTATCTTCTTTGGCTAGTTGATTAAAAGCGGCTTGCTGGAGGCCATGAACTTCAGATCTAGACATCCCTAGCTCGTAGCCTGAGCATTCATTATCGCCAAGTGAGCGCGGATCAAGTCCGGTCACATTGCCGAAAACTACAAGTGCTTCTAGATAATAACCAAAACTGCTGGCGTGATAGTGATCCCAAGTCCAGAGATCGATCTTGCCTGTATCTATTCCGTCATAGGGGTTAGGGTCAGCCACACCTAATTCTATGGCCTCAGTCCATGCTTCACCAACCGCATTTACAGATTTTATAGAGTTTGAATTAGCCGCAGCTTTGTCATAGCCCGCGCGAATATCAAGCGCCATCTGATCAATTGCTGTGCCTGTCCAAGGGCGGTCGGCCTGATAGACGAGATCTGCGCGAGACCATGTGGCGGTGAGAAATACCTCCACGTCAGAGTTAAGACCCGCTAAGAATTCGGCCATGTCACCGGCAGTGTCCACCAACGTTTGTGGGTCCCCTGGGTTGGCACTGTCTAAAGTACTGAAACCGTGCATTACAGCTGCGTCCCAAGACCTGCGGCCAATCACACCGAGTTTGTTTTCTAAATGATAATCCAGCCCGGCTCCTGGCTGCGTTTCCAGATAGACGCCGTAATCTAAGCCAGCCTGATCTGTGAAAGACTTAAACAGTGCCGGAACGCCGCCGATTCCCAGATTGTTGAGGTCGGTCACCGTCTCTGGGCGATAGTACATCGCAGCTGAGCCATAGCCAAAAGTGAAGCTGTTGCCAATAAATAACAGGCTTGTTTCGGCCTCGGCAGCAACTCCCGTTAGCAAAAGGGTAAGGCCTGAAAGCATGGCTGTAGTGAATTTCATCTTTGTCTTCCTGTTGTGCTTGTTATTGTTGTATTGGCAGCAGGATAAAAGCTCTGCCGAGCCATGTCCATGCATTCTTTGACAGTCACCCCGCGCAGCTTGGCGTAAAAGAAAGCATCATAATGGCACTTAACCGCTGTTCTTTTGTATGATAATCATGGTCCAATATTGGCTTAAATTGGTGTCGAGAATCTAAATAAAATGTGGATTTGTCCTGTCTGTCGTTGGCCGCTGTCGCTGACGGGGAAGCAATGGCAATGTGAAAATGGTCACAGTTATGATCGCGCCAAAGCTGGCTATGTAAATTTACTGCTCGCGAATCATAAAAGCGGGTCCGATCCCGGTGACAGCAAAGCTATGATGACGGCTCGGCGTGCTTTTTTGGAGGCTGGGCACTACCTCCCTCTAGCTGAGTCACTTAGCTTATTGATTGCCACGCTCAAACTTGAAAAAACACTAGCTCTTTATGATGTAGGCTGTGGCGAAGGTTACTATTTAGCAGCTATAACAGAAGCACTGACTCAGTCTGGCATAAAAATTACGGCAGGCGGGAATGATATTTCTAAACCAGCTATCGAAAAAGCGGCAAAGAAATACAAAGAACTAAGTTTTGTAATCGCCAGTAATTTCAAAATTCCGGTAGCGAGTGCCAGTCAGAATGTTGTTTTGCAAATTTTTGCACCAGTAGCGGCAAGTGAGATGCGCAGGGTATTGGCCGATGGCGGAATTTGGTTGCAAGTGACTCCGGCTCAAGAACACCTCACACAGCTGAGGCAAGCGGTCTATGAAACCGCACATGACCATGTGGTAGATGACGTGATACCCGAAGGCTTTAAACTAATGACTTCAAAGAGGCTGAGTTTTAAATTCGAATTGTCCGACCCGCAAAGCAGAAAGGATTTACTTATGATGACGCCGTACTATTGGAGTATGGCGCAAGGCAATGCAGATGCCGTAATAGAAAAGATTACATCTCTTAACGCCGATTTTTCAATTCGGGTGCTAGCAAAACAATCGATGGTTTAAACTTAAGAAATTACTACTAGCGGGAATAGTCATGGGTAACTCTCTTCAGGATCAATTAAAAAACACGGGTTTGATCGACGATAAAAAAGCCAAACAGCTTAAGCGTGCAAAATCGAAAGAGGATAAGGTGGCTCGCAAAGCCAGCGGCAAAGGCCCCGCAGTTGATGAGAGAAAGCTGGAGCTAGATCGAAAGAAAGCTGAGCAGGTAGAAAAAGACAGGAAGTTAAATCAAGAAAAAAATGCTAAGCAGCAGCACAAAGCGATCAGTGCTCAAATAAAACAATTGATTCAAAAAAACTCGATTGTTCTTGGTGCTGATGGAAAAGGCGGAGACAAAAAATACAGCTTTGCAGACGGAGGCAAAATTAAGCACCTATGGATTAGCCAGTTACAAGTTAACCAGCTCAGTCAAGGTCAGGTTGCTATAGTTCGAAGTCTGGACAAGGCTGTTTTGGTGCCGTTAATTGTGGCGGAAAAGATTGCCCAGCGAGATGCTAGCGTAATACTTTTCAAAGCAGAAAAAAATGTAACTCTAGCAGCAGACGACCCCTATGCTGACTATCAAATTCCTGATGATTTAGACTGGTAATCGGGCTGGCCACTTTCAAAGCTTAGCTACAGATTTCAGCGACAAGTTCCAGCGATAAGTTCCAACTACAAGCTCTTTGTCTTTGCCTTGTCTAAAGCTGGTTAGCTAATCTGGACTGAGAATATTTGGTGTGGATTAATAGCCTTGTCTCTAACGCCTTATTATTTTTATCATGCGGCAGTAGATTCAATATGGTTGAGCCGGCTCGGCTTTTGCCACGCAGCAACCACGCAGCCGAAAACTATTAGCGCAGTCCCGAAAACTGTTGAAGCGGTCACAGTCTCATCGAATACCATCCATCCTAAAATCGACGCCCAGACAAATGCGGTGTATTCAACTGGTATTAGTACCTTGGCGGGTGCTCTGGCATAAGCCCATGACATCATTAGAAGAGACACGACCCCTAATCCGGCAGCCGCTGCGATATTGGGCATCAAATCGACGCTTGGTAGGACAGCGAAGAACGGCGCTAGAGCTCCGAATAAAACAATGACGGTGCAGTTTTGGAAAAAAGCTATTTCAAAAGGTTTTGCGACTAATGACTGCTGCCGCTGCAGGATAATGTTATAGGCGTAGAGCACAGCTGATGTCATGACCGCGGCAATGCCTTTGCCTATTTCCTCGCTGTAGTCTCCGCTGAGTCGGCCGGCAATCACGATAGAGACGCCAATCAAGCCGATGATTGATGCCGCTATTGCCTGTTTCCCGATTTCTTCTTTTAGGACTATCGCTGCCAAATAAAGTGCTATTAAAGGGGCTATAAAGGTTAGTCCTATGGCCTGTGCAACAGGAAGATACTTTAGCCCCCAGAAAAATAAAAAGGCCATAATTGAGGTCACAAATCCCCGCCAAACATGCAGCCTCAGTGTGCTGGAGGAAGGCCATCTAGGGCGGCGCCAGCAGTAAAGTATTCCGGCCATGACAACCCCAAGGCAGCTGCGCCAAAGCATGGCATTGTAAGAGCCTATCTCTAACGAGAGGCCTTTCATAACAACATCCATGCCGGCATAGGTTGCGATTCCGCATCCGGCAACGACGAAGGCTATTCTGCTAAGCTGGTTTGAATCCACAATTACGCCCTGAGTTCGCGCTCTATTTTAAGCCTACTTCGACCATTTAGTGAACTAACATAATAGTAGCAAGAATAGTGATTCAAAAGACTAAAAAAGCAAACTTAAACGTGTCTATGCAGCTTAGATTGGAACACTGTTTTGATGCCCCCAGCACCTAGTTATTCTTCAGTGTCCGATTTTTAAGAGTCCTATTGGTAAAGAATTTTATTCCGATGCAGTTGCCTGATTGGCTATTGATACGAAA
>JBLHTH010000121.1:0-10188 GCA_047627195.1 Pseudohongiellaceae bacterium
ATCGATGTCTATCTCCCCGAGAAGGCATCGCCGGCTATGTTCCACGTGGAACGTGGTATAATAAAGGCTTGATTTAACGCGGATTTATCCGATATCCATAGATAAGAATCATTTGAGTTAACGCATAATTAAAAGCGCGTACTAACGGAGTAAGAAATGACTGAAGAAAACCTATCTGAATACAATTCTGACAGTATAAAAGTCCTCAAAGGTCTAGATGCCGTAAGAAAAAGACCAGGAATGTATATTGGAGACACAGATGATGGCACGGGCCTCCACCACATGGTTTTCGAGCTGGTAGATAACTCTATTGACGAAGCGTTAGCTGGACATTGTGACGAAGTGAAAGTGACCATTCACATCGGTGAGACAATAACTGTTTCAGACAACGGCCGCGGTATCCCTACTGAAATGCATCAAGAAGGGGTTTCTGCTGCAGAAGTAATAATGACGGTTCTTCACGCTGGCGGCAAGTTTGACGCGAACAGCTACAAAGTTTCGGGCGGCTTGCACGGAGTTGGGGTCTCTGTAGTTAACGCTTTGTCGGAGGAGTTAAAACTAACTATCAGACGAGAAAACAAAGTATATGAGCAAAATTATGTTCATGGAGTGCCACAAGCACCACTGGCTGTTATAGGTGAAACCTCAACTACTGGCACCGAATGCCACTTTAAGCCTTCCGTAGATACGTTTACTAACGTTGAATTTCACTATGATATTTTGGCTAAAAAGCTACGTGAGTTAGCGTTTCTTAACGCAGGCGTGGCCATTCGGCTGATCGATGAAAGAATTGGCAAGGAGGAGCTTTATAAGTATGACGGTGGTGTTAAAGCGTTTGTTGAATATTTGAACAAGAACAAACCTACAATCAACAAAATATTCTACTTTAAGGCAGAGCGCGAGGAAGACGGCATTACCGTCGAAGTTGCGTTGCAGTGGAATGACTCATACCAAGAAAATATATTTCCTTATACAAACAATATCCCTCAGCGAGATGGTGGCACACACTTGGCTGGTTTCCGTGGTGCGCTCACCAGAGTTCTAAAAGGATACCTCGATAAAGAACTGTCGTCTAAAAAAGGGAAGGAAGTTACAACAAGTGGTGATGATGCTCGAGAAGGCTTAACGGCCATTATTTCTGTCAAAGTCCCAGATCCCAAATTCTCTTCACAGACAAAAGATAAATTAGTCTCATCTGAAGTGAAAAGTGTTGTTGAACAAGAAACGGCCGCATACCTTAATGACTATTTGTTAGAAAACCCACAGGACGCACGTCAGATCGTCAATAAGATGGTTGATGCCGCCCGAGCTCGTGAAGCCGCTAGAAAAGCTCGTGAAATGACAAGACGAAAAGGAGCTCTAGACATTGCCGGCCTTCCTGGGAAGTTAGCCGATTGCCAGGAGAAAGACCCTGCTCTATCCGAAATTTACATTGTGGAGGGTGATTCGGCTGGTGGGTCCGCTAAACAGGGAAGGAACCGAAAGAATCAGGCAATTTTGCCTCTAAAAGGTAAAATCCTTAACGTCGAAAAAGCTCGGTTTGACAAAATGTTAAGCTCAGCTGAGATTGGAACGCTAATAAAGGCGTTGGGTTGTGGAATAGGCAACGAGGAGTTTTCTCCCGATAAGCTTCGATACCACAGCATAATCATAATGACCGATGCTGATGTTGATGGCTCTCATATACGGACTCTCCTACTCACTTTTTTCTTCCGTCAGATGCGAGACCTCGTTGATCGTGGCCATATTTTTATAGCTCAGCCTCCCTTGTACAAGATACGCAAAGGTAAGCAAGAGCAGTATTTGAAGGATGATCAAGAGCTGGCGATCTATCAAACTCAAATTGCTCTTGAAGGTGCCAGCTTGCACGTTAATAAAGAGGCTCCGGGAATTAGTGGTGATGCACTAGAATCACTGGTTAAGCAGTTTAATGGTGGTTATAAAATCATCAGCAGATTAGCCCGCGTTTATCCTACAGAAGTTCTGGAGGCTATGATCTTCACTCGAATGCTTGTTGAAGAAGATCTTAAAGATCAGGCATTGGTGTCTGATTGGCTCAGTGAGTTAGCTAAAACTCTAGCTGAAAGACAGCCTGGTGTGAGCACTAACTATACGTTTAACTCCTCTGAAGACAAGGAGCGTAGCCTGTTTCTGCCAGAGTCCAAATTAAACCTACATGGCCTTGAAAGAAGCTATATATTTTCTAGAGATTTTTTCCATTCAGGCGAATATAAGGCATTAGCAGAACTTGGTAATACGTTAAATGGGTTTATCGAACCAGGTGCTTACGTAAAAAGAGGCGAGAAGACTAAGGATGTTTCTTCATTTGCTGAAGCCATCGAGTGGCTGACAACTGACGCGATGAAGGGACATTACCTGCAGCGCTATAAAGGTCTAGGTGAGATGAACCCGGATCAGCTTTGGGACACTACCATGAATCCTGATACTCGCCGAATGTTACAAGTGACAATTGATGATGCAATTACTGCGGACCAACTTTTCAATACGCTTATGGGTGATCAAGTTGAGCCTAGACGCGAATTTATTGAACAAAATGCGCTCGCTGCTGAAAATCTTGATATCTAAGATAAGATACGCGCTAGCCAGTTTGCCTAGCTATCTCATTGGATGAAAGCACGATCCAGTCGCGTAATTGTGTGTTAAGTTCATCGGCTTTGCGGTCGAAGCTATCCACTGGCGGTCCAATGTTTATTTGGATCACGCCGGGAGCTTTACTGAAGCGATGAGGTGGCCAGCATAGGCCTGCATTATGCGAAATCGGGACAACTGGTACTTTTGCTGCTATTGCCAGTTTTGCCCCACTTCGGCTAAACTTTCCTATCTCACCTAGAGGGCATCGCCGCCCTTCCGGGAAAAGAATAATAAAATTTCCTATTCGAATCTTATTAACCCCTTGCACTAGAAGTGAGCGCGCAGCCTTTCTAGGCTTGGATCTGTCGATTGCAATGGGTCCAACTAAACTAAGTGCCCATCCAAAAAATGGAATCCTTAACAGTTCTTTCTTTAAGATAGGCGATACAGGAGAAACCAATTGATAGAATAAGATTGTTTCCCAGCTGCTTTGGTGATTTGAAACGATTACACAGGGCGATTTGGGCAGGTTTTCTAAACCGGTTATCTTATATCTAACTCCGCAGCATAGCCTTAACCAAAATAAAACAAACTGGCACCAAAACTTAGAGACGCTGCTAATAGAGTGCTGGCTCAGAAAAGGCGATAGCAATATTAAAAAACTAGAAAGTAATATGGTCACTATTACATAACCAAAATAGAAGAACATAGTCCTTAACGCAGAAAACGTCGTGTTAATCATACTTACCCGAAATAATGCTTTTAGCGGCTGCAGCGAGGTCTGAAAAAGACTCGAAATCAACGATGCCTAATTTTTTTAATTCAACAAGAGATTTTTCGCCATTGCCCGTTCTTACTAACATAGCGTTACAACCGTAAGCTAGCGCAGCTTGGACATCTTTTAAACTGTCCCCAACAAAAGGGGCACGCTTTACTGAACATTGAAACTTGTTTTCGATTTGTTCAAGTAAACCAGTTTTAGGTTTTCGGCAGTTACAGTGGTCACTAGGTAAATGAGGGCAATAGAAAATCCCATGAATTTCGCCGTTAGCTTCATCCACCATTTGTATTAGTTTTTGATGGATAGAATCTAAGTCGTTGCGAGAAAAAAAATTGCGCGCAAGACCAGACTGATTGGTAGCGATAAAAACTTTGAAACCCGCCGCGCAGAGATCCACGATAGCTTGAATGCTACCGTCAATGGGAATCCACTCGGCAGGTTTCCTAATGTAGTCTTTTGAATCCTGATTTATTACCCCGTCTCTGTCCAATATGACTATTTTCATGGTGAGACTCTACATCTAATAAATCGATAACTATTTGGTATGAAGAAGAGATACGTCCGCTACTTGTAAAAATAAATTTCGTAGTTTTTTAAGAAGCATAATTCTATTTTTCTTTACTGCCTCTATGTCACTCATAACCATCACATCAGCAAAAAAATCATCTACCGGCTCTCTTAGCGCTGAAAGCGCAACTAGGCAATTGCTGTAATCATGGCACTTTATAAGAGGCGCCAGCTCTAACTCTTTGTCTTGTATCAGACTATAAAGAGTCTTCTCGGAGCCTGATTCGAATAAGGATGGTTCAACTTTACTGTCGGAGCCTTCAAATCCAGACTTAGCTACAAGGTTGGAGACTCGCTTGTTCGCTGAAGCAAGCGAGTCAGCTGCATCCAAGCCGCAAAAGTGATGGACCGCTAGGATTCGTTTATCGAAATCAAGGGGGCTTCTCGGTTTCAATGCCCTAACTGACTGAAACACTTCAATTGGTATATCTTTGTCCTGATACCAAGCGCGTAAACGCTCCAACATAAATTCAAATATTACCTGATCAGTGCCACTCTCAATATCTAAACTACTAAAACCATCTAAAGCGAACGTTAATACTTTAAGTATGTCGAGCTCAAGGCGGTTCTCTACCAATATACGCAGCACCCCTAGGGCTGCTCTGCGAATCGCAAAGGGATCCTTAGATCCAGTTGGTGGTTGTTTTATGGCGAACAGGCCTGCAATCGTGTCTATTTTTTCTGCAAGTGAAACAATATTTCCTGTAAGTGATTGCGGTAAAGCGTCACCGGCATAACGAGGGAGGTATTGTTCAACGATAGCGGTAGCGATATCAGAACTCTCTCCATCTTTTATCGCGTAGTAATAGCCCATAAGCCCTTGCAAATCTGCAAACTCGCCAACCATATCGGTTAGTAAATCACATTTGGCTAGACTGGCCGCTCTTTGACAGTTGGTAACATCACCACCCAATTGCTCTGCCATATGAGTGGCTAGTCTGGACACCCTTTCAGATTTATCAAATACGGTTCCCAGTTGCTCCTGAAAAACGATTGTCTTAAGCTTTTCAATTTTTGCGGCTAAGGGAGTCTTTAAATCTGTTTCATAAAAGAATCTGGCATCTGCGAGTCGAGGCCGGATGACCTTTTCGTTACCGGCGACTACCTGGCCTGGATCAGAACTCCTAATGTTACTTACCGATATAAAACAGGGCACTAGTTGTTCGTTATCATCGATCAAATGAAAATATTTTTGGTGAGATTTCATGGCAAGAATTAGCGCTTCAGGAGGCACTTCCAGAAATTCTTTGTCAAATTCCCCTGATAATGCAACTGGGAGTTCAACCAGCCCTGTTACCTCATCTAATAAAGCTTCGTCGATTACGGCGACTGCGTTTCTCTGTTTTGCGATATCCAATACTTGATTTCGTATAATCTCTTTTCTCTTATTAAAGTCCGGGATAACGAAACCTTTAGTTTCCAACAGATTTTCGTAATCCGAAGGTGTCGTTATTGGCAAAGAGCCTTTGTGGTGAAAGCGATGGCCGTAAGTTACTGCCCCACTGCGTACGCCAAGTATCTCAGTCTCTATAAAGGTTTCACCGAACAAAAGAACACACCAATGTACTGGTCTGACGAACTCAATTCGTGATGCACCCCAGCGCATTCTTTTTGGAATAGGCAGTTTATCTAAGGACTTTTGAACTATAGCAGGAAGCAGAGTGACTGTTTGTGCCCCCGCTTTGTTCACCGAGTAAAAAAGTTTTTCTATTCCATCTTTTTCAACTTTTCCTAATTCGGAAACCTCAACCCCACATGAGCGAGCGAAGCCGCTGGCAGCTTTAGTGACTTGCCCTTCTTTATCAAAAGCGGCTTTTATGGCAGGGCCTACTTTTTCAGTTGTGCTGTCAGGCTGTGTGGAGCTTAACGCACTTACTCGTACCGCTAATCTTCGCGGCGTAGCAAAAATCTCAACACCATCAAAAGACAGACCCAGCTCATTTAAACCGGCTTCTATGCCTGCGGCGAACGCCTTGCTAAGTTTTGGAAGCGCCTTTGGTGGTAGCTCTTCTGTTCCTAGTTCAACTAAAAAATCTTTTGTACTCATTGTTTCTAGGAATCCAAGTATTGTTGTCTAAGTTCTTCGGTAGCAAGTGGAAAGCCCATGCTCTTGCGGCTTTCAAAATAACTCATGGCTACCGCTCTTGCCAATGCTCTTACTCTTAAAATAAAGCGCTGGCGTTCGGTCACAGATATGGCCTTTCGAGCATCCAATAAGTTGAAATAATGGGATGCCTTCAAAACTTGCTCATAGGCAGGTAGTGGCAAATTTAATCCAATTAGTTTAACGCTCTGTTTCTCGCAGTCATCAAAATAAGAAAATAGCTTGTCAGTGTCGGCGTGTTCAAAATTATAAGCCGACATCTCTATTTCGTTTTGTTTAAACACATCTCCGTAAGTGACTACACCGCCTGGTCCATTTGCCCAGACAATGTCATAAATACTATCGACGCCCTGCAAGTACATCGCGATTCGTTCGATGCCGTAAGTTATTTCGCCACTTACCGGGTGGCACTCTAGCCCACCAACCTGCTGGAAATATGTAAACTGTGTAACCTCCATACCATTAAGCCAGACTTCCCAGCCGAGGCCCCAGGCACCTAGTGTAGGAGACTCCCAGTTGTCCTCTACAAACCTTATGTCATGAATACTCATATCAATACCTAGGCTCTCTAAAGACTCAAGGTACAAAGATTGAATATCCCCCGGTGAAGGTTTAAGAACGACCTGAAACTGATAATAGTGTTGAAGGCGATTGGGGTTTTCTCCGTATCGCCCATCAGTTGGTCTGCGGCAAGGCTGAACATAAGCGGTATTCCAACTTTCAGGGCCGATGGCGCGCAGAAAGGTTGCTGGATGAAAAGTACCCGCGCCAACCTCCATATCTAGAGGCTGCAAGACTACACAACCTTTGGCCGCCCAAAATTGCTGAAGTGCAAAAATTAAATCTTGGAAGGTTTTGGGTGCGTTTAACGGTGCGTTTGATGGTGTGTTTGACGGTATGTTTGACATAGTCACAGGGATTACAATTAGCTCGACAACAAAGAAACGCGATTATCCTCGATTATAGGCCAGTAATCCATACTAGGGCAGTCACACTGTGCATGTCTAAAAGCCTCAACGATGGGTTATCATTGCCGAACAAAGCAAATCAACGTCAAATCTAGTGAGGCGACTCATTCAAACACTCTTGTTTCAGGTAATCAAAGCCCTACTACATATTTCCTCATGGATACCTTTGCCTATTATTCACATCCTAGGGCGGGTGTTAGGCTGGGTTCTAGCAAGCACCCCCAATCGGGCTAGATCAACTACCAGGACTAATCTGCGACTTTGCTTTCCATATAAATCAGAATCGCAGATTAATGAACTTAGCTTACGAAGTTTACAAAATACGTCATGTACTGCATTAGAAATGGGCAAGGCATGGGTTGCTCCAATCGAGGCAATTTTACAATTAGTAACCGAGACGCAAGGGTTGGAACAGCTCCAGCGTGACATCAAATCTGGGAACGGCGTGATTTTGCTTGCCCCTCATTTAAGTAATTGGGAAGTATTTGGACCGGTCGTCGCCAGCCACGGCATTAAATCAACTTTTTTGTACAAACCACCAAAGATTGAGGTGATAGACAGACTGCTTAAGGCTACAAGGTCACGCAACAATATTAACTTAGCTCCAGCTAATAGAGCAGGCGTAGCCGTTTTGCTAAAAGCATTAAAAGCCGGTGAGCTGGTCGGCATATTGCCGGATCAAGTTCCAGAGTTAGGTGGGGGTGAATACGCAAATTTCTTCAATCAGCCCGCTTTAACAATGGTTTTGGCAAGCAGACTGATTCAAAGAACAAACGCTAGGGTTTATTGTGGGTTTGCGAAACGACTGCCCGGTGGTAACGGTTTTAAAATGATAATTATGCCTGCAGACGAAAAAGTATATGAAGATGATCTAGCCAGGTCTGTACAAGGCGTCAGTGATAGCGTCCAAAAGTGTGTTGAAATGGCTGTTGATCAGTATCAGTGGGAGTATAAAAGGTTTCGACGGCAGCCAGATGGTAGAGAGTTTTACCGCAATCGGTCTAAGTAGCCCTAGCGTTTCCAAAACATTGGTGTAAAAAGCACCAGTAAAGTAAAGACTTCCAGCCGCCCTAACAACATAGCGAAGCACAAGATCCACTTAGCCGTTGCGGGTAACGCACCATAGGTCTGTGCGACACTTTCCAAACCAGGGCCGAGATTGTTTATACAAGCTCCAACTGCGCTAAATGCAGTGATAATATCCAATCCAGTTGCCAGCAAGGCCAACAGCATTACCATAAATGCCATTACGTAAACTGCGAAAAACCCCCACACAGATTCGATAATGCGATCCGGCACTGGATTCCGTCCAAGCTTTATAGGTATCACCGCTCGCGGATGAATTAGGCGCTGAACTTCTCTAAAGCCCTGTTTAAAAATAAGTAATATTCGTATTACCTTCATTCCCCCGCCAGTGGAGCCAGCGCAGGCGCCAATAATCGCCGCATAAAGCAGCATGTACGGTAAAAATAGAGGCCAAGCGTTAAAGTCAGCGGTTGTGAATCCTGTGGTGGTAGCGATAGATACCACTTGGAATACTCCCTTGATCAGCGACTCACCAAAGGTGGTGTAGACGCTAGAGAAGTAAAGAACCGATACTGTGACTATGGATACCGTGACCAGTATAAAAGTATAAAAAATAAACTCATGATCTGAGAAATAGTGGCGAGTACTGCGCCTTTGCCAAGCGGTAAAGTGCAGCGCAAAATTTATTCCGGCAATAAACATAAAAATGATTGCCACAGTATCAACTGCCGCGCTGTTAAAATATCCAAGACTGGCATCGTGGGTTGAGAAGCCCCCAATAGCGACTGTGGCAAGACTGTGTGAAATGGCATCGAAGGCATTCATACCCACTAACCAATAAGACACCGCACAAGCGACAGTCAGAGACAAATAGATATACCAAAGTGCTTTGGCTGTTTCGGCGAGTCTTGGTACAAGTTTGTTGTCTTTCACCGGTCCAGGACTTTCTGCTCGATAGAGCTGCATGCCACCAATACCAAGCATGGGAAGCAATGCCATCGCCAAGACTATTATTCCCATTCCACCGAGCCATTGCAGGAGTTGACGATAAAATAAGAGAGATTTTGGCAGCTCATCTAAACCAGAGATCACTGTGGCGCCGGTTGTAGTGAGGCCCGACAGCGACTCGAAAACAGCATCGGTTACGGATAATTGGATTTGTGGAGACAGGATAAAAGGTAAGCTACCAGCAGTTCCAAGAACTACCCAGAATAAAGTGACGATTAAAAAACCATCCCTCGTTCCCAGCTCCTTTTTTGAACCCGCTGAGATTATCCAAAGCATTAGGCCCGTAAAGAATAAAACAAAAAATGAATTTATAAATGTACTGCTCATTCCATCCGAATATATGGTTGAGACCAGTAACGGAGGTAAGTTGCCTAATGCGCTGAAAAGCATGAGCAAGAGACCTAGTATTTTTATTATAAGGGTGGCATGCATAATTCTTAGAAAAAACTAAAGCCAACTTGGAATAGTCGTTCAACCTCGGGTATACGTTTGCGATCTACAAGAAAAAGGATGACATGATCATCAGACTGAACAACAGTGTTGTCGTGAGCTATGAGAACTTCATTATTTCTAACGATCGCCCCAATGGTTGTACCTTCTGGAAGATCAATATCTTCGATTGCTTTACCAACCACTCGAGAAGAAGATTTATCGCCGTGAGCGATGGCTTCCATGGCTTCCGCAGCGCCACGGCGCAGTGAGTGAACATTTACCACGTCGCCTCTTCTTACATGCGTAAGCAGGCTGCCAATGGTAGCTTGCTGAGGAGATATTGCGACATCAATTTCACCCCCCTGAACAAGATCGACATAAGCTGGATTGTTGATTAGGGTCATCACTTTTCTAGCACCAAGTCTTTTGGCTAGCAGTGAAGACATAATATTTGCCTCATCGCTGTTGGTTAACGCAAGAAAAACATCGGTTTCTTCTATGCTTTCTTCAATCAGCAATTCTTTTTGCGACGCTTCACCATTTAACACAATGGCACTGTTTAGATTCTCAGATAAGTAAACGCAGCGTTTCGGGTTCTTTTCAATAATCTTGATCTGATAACGATCTTCAAGGCTTTCCGCAAGGCGCATACCAATGTTGCCACCGCCTGCGATAATGAGTCTCTTATAGGGCTTATCCAGGCGACGTAG
>JBLHTH010000122.1:0-10140 GCA_047627195.1 Pseudohongiellaceae bacterium
ATCTGCGGTCAGATTTAAGCAAATCTCTAACTTGGGAAGAATTAATTCACACGTCTTATTTTGAAGTTGAGAATTTCATCGACCTTATTGCGGTAGGGCTTCACAAGGCCGGTCTCTCAGAGCTGAAAAACGATTTCATTTCGACTTCTGATCAAGAGCTATTGTCAGCTTGGTATGAGGACAAAAAAACCCCCTAGCCGGTTCAGCTTAGGAGTGGCTTTTTTGCGTGAAACCTACCCCTACCCTCGAAAAGGGTTTAATAATATTTTTGTGGAAGTCCCTAAATTGGAACAATTATGAATAGTGAAAGGAAGATAATAAGCCTAGACAGCATCAGAGACACCTTAAGATCCGGTGACTTGATCTTTTTTCAGGGACGCGAAGCAGACAGCGTGCTAATTAGAGACGTTACGGGCGGCATATGGTCTCATTGCGCCATGATTATCAAAGGTGACGATATCGATTGCGCCGAGCATGAGCTTCTTTTATTCGAAAGCTCTGTCACCCCAGGTAAAGACATACACTACAGCGACGGCGTCCCTGGGACTAAAACCGGCGTAATGCTGGTCGATTTCGACCTGCGTATGGAAGAATACTCAGCGAGTAAATGCTATTCAATGTATGGTGTCCGGCAATTAAATGTAGACCATGTCCACAAAGATGGCTTAGCACCACTTAAAGCCTTTGCTCTGAACCCCAATATTCGCAAGTCTGTATATCCAGCAGAACACCTGGTGGCAGCTGAATATTTTGTTGCGCGAGAGCTTGAGACAGCTCAATTTAGCGAAGGCGCCGTCAGAAAAATCAAGAACCAGCTGCAAGGCGATACACTGAAAAAATTGACTGATGCTGAATTAAGACTAATTATAAGCAAAACAATCGAGACCGTGCAGGATATGATTGATCACTCTGTGAGTGACAAGATAAGCCATAACCATGACTTAACATCCCATTTTTTCTGCAGCGAGCTAGTCGCCGATGCCCTAATGCACATGGACATCCTGAACTCTAAAAATGCAGCAGCCTATAGTCCCAGTGATTTTTCAGATGAGCAAAAGTCACCTGTTGACAGCTTTTATTCCAAGGTCAAACATGTATCTTCCGAAGTTAACGTAGCTTAAAATTTCTCTTGGCTATATAGCTACAGTTTATCAGCTAGGGGCCCTATATGAAGGCGTAAATTTCAGTAACCTGATAAAAGCTTAGTCTGCTGATGCCTTAACTTCAGCTGCAGCCTCTGCGCTTCTACCGGTCTTTTGAGAATCAATATAAGCATCAACATATTCAACAAAGCTAAGGTCAAATTCGAATGGCTGTGACGTCCACCATTCGCTCACCCCCTTACGATCCAAATAGAACTGCATATTGTGCTCTATGGCATTCCAAAATTGCTGGTCTAAGCGATCTTGATTATATAGTGTATGCTGCTGATTAAAGTCACAAAACATAGCCATCATAAGAGAACCAAACTGCCAACGCTCATCCGGTGGTAGCCCCATAAAATCATCACAGCCACGGCGATATAGGTTCGCCATTTTTACATCACTACCAATAAGCCTGCCCATATCTTTATTATGCTGCATCACCTGAATATAATTAGATTCACGAGCGCTTTTATTGTTCTCTCGCATTTGACGCGCAACAAAAAGCAAAGAGGCGATAACTGCGATTCCACCTACTATTTCAGCGGTATTGACTATTGCATCTATACTAAAAGGGATAACCATATTGTTTACACACTCGTGCTATTCGGCACATTTTTCGGTAGAAAGTAAGGGTACGCTAGTAAGCCACGTTGCTCCTCACGCTGTCTATTACGTTTCTCGATTTCCTCAGAGATTGGCCCGCGCAACTCGTCATAGTACCGTTTACAAATTGCAGCGGCGCTAGGCTCTAACTTTTCATAGTAATCTAGCAAAGAATCATAATGATATCCGGACAGCGCAATAGCAACTTCGATCTGAGCAGCTGCCTTTTCTGCCGGAGGCAAGAACCTCAATAAATCTTTATTAGATATAGTCGCGCTAGACAAATTTTTTGGAGGCTCTGTGTAAAATGCTGTTGGATAATTAGGAACGAAACCAAAATACTCTATTTGTGGGAAATTGACTGAGGCATGCTGCGGTCCAGCGGTCCAAATCATACGTTGCACAATTGTTTTTAAACTAATAATACCGTCTACGTTAGAACTGAAGCCCTTAACTTTTAGAGAAAGCTCAACGGCCCACGCTTGAAGTTCATAGTCTTCCTGTACGTCGGTGTCAGACTCGTAATAGTTATTTAAGTAAGCCTCTACATAACGACCCAATACTTCCCAAAGTAACAGCCCGTCGTCGCGATACGGAAAGTATGGCAGTGCAACGTCATCATCGACGCCTCTGGATTTGAGACGCTCTGGAAAATCCAAATCATCAAACGTCCACGTATCATAACGCTCTTTCATCAGCTGTAAGGCCCCACTGAGGCCGGTTTCAAGCACCTGCTGAAGCAATCCTTTATCGCTTAGCAGTAATTTTTCGCCCGCCTTATTAATAACTAACAGGGCAGTGAAATGCTGTGTAAGCAAAACACGCAATGGGTGTTCAACATGCAGTTGCCGACGTGTAGCCGTGGCCATTGCATCTTCAATTAGGTGAGTCTCTAGAAGGTGATTCACTGCTTGGTTATAGTTCACATCAGAGACCTGAACAATCATCTTGGCCATGATCCAGTTATTGGCTCTCCCAGGCGCGTTTTTGTCTTTTGCAAGCAAAGCATCTGAACTAGATGCTTGATCCAGTTGAATCGCCATCAACTGTAAACCAGAAAATCTGTCGGTTCTTATATACAGAGCAATAGGTGCAAGCATCTTGCTTTGCTTAACCCCTGCAGCCTTTTCATCGGGCTTGATACCGACAAGTGCTTCGTAGTCACACACGTATAGACGTCGCTGTTTGACGGCCTCAGTTAGATCCATTTCGAGGCCAAAATAAGCTAAAGCGTCGCCCTTTATTTTATCGGACAGCTTAGCTTTGAGCCTATCCCAAGCGACACCTACGCCGGGCTCTTCATTGTCGAGTGTTACTCGTTGTATCGCCATCGGATTGAGACCCGCAAGGCGCTGTGAAGCAAAGACCTTATCATCTTGCCATTTACCAGATATCTCTGGTGCGTCAAGAATCGCATAGGAATTACAATAGGCAGAGAAAGTATCAAATTTTTCGAAACCAACGTCATCCAATACACTTTGGGTAGCGGGAGTTTCCATCTTGCTGAACATCCCTAATACGTTATCCGAAACCGTGTTTTCCTTGTACTTTTCAGAATCTTTTACTTCGCTCAGAGCCCCAGACATTGCCTCCATCTGCCGCGATTTATTCTGCGTCTTTTGAATAGATTTCCACAGCGCCTCATTGGCTAGTAAAGTTAGTCTATTATCTATTTGTCCCTCAACCCACGGTCTAAGTATATTTAACTCTCTTAGTAGAAGTTCCGGACCCATATCTGAAAGTGGTAATAGAAATCTGTCCTCTGGCGCTTTTTTCGGATCATCGTCAAACATCTTAAATTCCAATATTGACTGCCGAACCTTCATCTCACCCATGCGCCATAATTTTTGCTTGATGTCATTTTTCTGAGGAAGAGTTGCCGTAACAATCCCTTCGCCATCTCCCAAGAGCAGCTCTACCGCTTCTTTACTGTCCATTATTAGCCCCTTCGGTCATTTTTTAGTTGCACTTCACTCACCTAGAATTTTCCGCAATCAATCTCAATACGTCTCTAGCACTTTTGTCACAGCTCACTGTGTCTGGCTCATTTTGAAAAATCGATCTAATTAATAAGCTGACTATTTGCTGATATAGAATTCGATCAGCTATCTGCCCTCATTACACTTGTTCTTTATTTGAACAGCCTAAGCCTAGCGGATGCAGCTTAGAGTTCTTAGCTTGCATCCTATCGACGGCTTAGATAGAAAACGTTTCGATCTAAGCCTTACTCTTGCTTAGCCCGCAGCTGCAAATTTGTATATCCTCTGAAATATGGGTCAGTTTGCCAGCTAGGTTTAGCGGCAAGCTCGACCGATGGGAACTTGTTAAGAAAGGCTTCCAATGCAATGGGCAGAACCTGTCTCAACATTTGCGCGCCAAGACATGAATGAACACCGTGGCCAAAAGACAGAAGATCGCAAGGCCCGCGCGAAATATCGAATTTATCTGGCTCACTAAACACGTCGCCATCTCGGTTAGCAGAACCTATAACGGCGGCCACCTTCTGCCCTTTAGTAATTGTGACACCAGCAAGCTCTGTGGTTTCTTTAGCATATCTGTCAAGAACGTGGATAGGCGCATCGTAGCGCAGCATCTCGTTTACCACAGCGGCCGTAAGATCTGCGCTAGAATTATTTTGAATGGCTTCACGCAGAGTATTTAGGCTCTGCGGGTGATTGAGCAAGTTCACCAGACCGGTCCCCATTACATGGGTAGTTGTGAAATACCCCGCCAGCGCAAGAGAGACCGCATTCGCCGACACATCCAATGTTGTGAAATCTACGTCTGTTCCCTTAGATTTCTGCGCGAGATCGCTCATAAGAGAAACCATCTTGCCTGATTCCAATTGATCGGTAATATCTAACAGACCGCGTAGCGCCGAATTCAACATATCGTGTTCTTCGACGAAACTTGTAGCCAAAGCGCCAAGACGCATCGCTAACATCGCGCCTACACCAACACCCTTAACAAGCTTGTCGTGAGTTGGGTCATTAGCACGAATTACACTTTCCACCAGCGGTTCAATTCCAAGCCATGCCTCCTGCTTAATTCCGAGCACATGAGCAAGCGTTTGCGACGGCAATGGGTGTGCATATTCACTTATAAAATCAAAGCTATGATTCGCGTTTCCACCAAGCATCAAACCTTCTGCGATGGATGAAACAGCTGGCCCGAGTCCCGCTGTGGACTCATTGAATAACGGCCCTAACAAATCACGAAGCTGAGTATGCCGATTACCGTCAGAGGCAAAAAGGCTTTTCGTCACTAGGGACTTCTCCTCTTTAACCCATAAATCTGGTGTATCTAGAATCTGTTTAACATCTTCATGGCGAAAAACCCAGAAGCTCTCGTAGTCTTTTTCAACCCAAACAACGGGCTTGTTTTCACGAAACCACTTATATGACGGGTAGGGGTTGTCGATAAATGCGGGAGTGTGTGGATCAAAATTATCATAATCCACATCGCTTGTTACCAAATTGTCTTTCATCTTATCCCCTAAGAAATACTTGCCAACACACAGGCCCCACTACAACTTTTTATTTGAACTAAATCTAACACTTCATAAGCGTATTGTGAATCAACTCCTTGGGTCCGCTAAGATTAAATTCAGTGCATCTTTGTGAATTAACGACCAGTCATCTGCTACCTTTATGCGAAAGCAAAGCGAGGTGGTTTTAACAACATACGCACGATAAAAGCGAGGTGAACTAGAGCTGACTCAGATACCATTTAAAATACCGAGCACGACACAATGGCAAACCCTAAAATCCTAGCCTAAGCACAGCTTGTAACTTTGGTAATTTCCGTGTTGATGCAGGCGGGCATTGTCTATAAAAAGCTCATCGGGGTTTGTACTGAACTTGCCTTTAGCGAGGGAACCATGAATCGGGTAAAAGCCGGCGACTATATCAAAATAATCTATCCGACACAGACGAACTCTACATCGTAAAGTCAGTAGTCTTTTGTAAGCGTTATAAATCAGGGAAAAAACTGCGGCTTGCTTCCCGCGAGTTACTCAAATCAATAAGGACATTGCCATTAAATTGAAGGCGAATCTGCTGGGCTAACTTATTTCGCTACACGAGTTTGCTAAACGGGGTCAGCGTATAAATACGGCAGTTTCAATACGCACACTAGATGGCTATAAACGGAGAAGGGCCTCAATTTGAAACCAAGAGAACTACGGCCACTGAATAACTAAGTAGGCGACTGCAATTACATATCGATAACCAGATCGAAAAGGTCATTAACGAGCAAGGAATGAATCTAGCACAGGCACGATTTATAGCAGAAATAATCAACAGCATAGGCCTTTTTTGTCATTGATCTAGTATGCTTCTGAAGACCGCAGAAGCACACTACAATCCCTGCGAGATTCTATAGCTTTGTTGACAATGAAGCGGTCCTAAATAATGTATCAAGTAACGCATAACCTTGAATAAGCCTCTATTGATTGACGCCGATTTTCCGGCGCCCGTGTGCCTACTCGCCACTGGGCTCGGTACAGTCTTTATCTCACCGCCACCACGCTGACAATTGAAATGGAATTTAGAGAAATTTGAGTCAAAAAAGCAGACTCTGCAGGTGTTGAAACTATAGAAAAAGAGCGGGTTTCTGATTTCAATACCCAAGCATGTGAGCCAGCTGAAACGCAGGCCAAATAGAACTTTCGGATCAGCTCAAGGCTTACATTGTTCAGCGATCAGATGCTATCAGATGCTATCAAAGTAGACGGCACAGATTTTAAGTAGATTTGTCCCTCGCTACCGTGGGACAAATAGAGCTAAAGGATAAACCTACTTATACTGATCATAGGGCACTTCTACCGCACCAAGTAGCTTCAAGCCGATTCGTTCCAAATAGTTTTCCATAAAATGGTCTTCCACACTTTCGTAGCCCAACCGTCGCCAAAACTCTCCAATCGATTTGCGTGTTGCGTCATGTTGCGCTAAATAGATATAGTCCTTTTCAATAAGCAATATTACCTCATCTCCCAGGTGCTCATAGCATCCATGAATTGAATCGAAGAAGGTAATCGGGGGGACCATGGGGACTAAATCATTGTTATCAGCCACTCTTGTTAATGGTAGAAAACCATACTTTTTAACACCGTGACTGTTGGTCACTTTGGGTTGTCCGAAATTAATAGAACGGGCGATAGAAAAACCGTCTTCGTACAAGTACATCATCAAGATTGTTGATATGGCTGCACCCAGGGAATGACCTGTGAGCTTAATCTGATGATCAGTAAGAAGATGGGGTTTTAGATCCTCATAAACGATGGCTGCATCACTATCGAATCCCTTGTGTACGTAAATATCCAAATTCGGGTTTTTTGATTGTAGGTATTCGGCGTCTTCCTCAACATTTTTTAGGTTTGCTGTACCGCGCACCGACACTACTTGGACCTTTTCGGACGAGAATGTTTCGAGAAAATATTGCACGTCGATTGTTTCTAGACTAGACACATGAACAGTGTTGGGATATTTTTTCTGAATTTCACTAGCACACTGGTATGCGGAGTTGGCTCGCTCGGCATACCAGCTTATTTCATTAAAATCACGGTTGAAAACTGTCATTTAAATTCCTCACGGTATTAATTCCACTAGCTTGGCAATTAGTCTCAGAGGGCCTCATATTAATAATGAAGACAGTATTGATCCCTTTGATTCTTGCAGGATAGCCGGCGAACCTAGACCACGCCAAGCTACATATGGGTGCCTTCATATTCAGGCGACTGAATAATCGGTGTGAGAGGATAATTGGGGTGAGAGTAAAAATACAGTACTGTATTTTTACTCTCACCCCAGCTGATTTCTCTATCCCATTTATCACCGCTTACAGCGGCAGTAAAAGGCTCGAATTTCACTCTTCTATTCTTAACGAATCCGAATCCGATTCCATAGGTGGAGTTTGATTTTTTTATTGGGAGCATGCAAGGATTATGACAACATCTCCAACCTCAAGAGTTTTGTCCTCTCCTTTGACCGGAGGACACATCATAAAATGCCAGTCGAAATCATCCGAGCTGTTTTTATGTTTGTCTGTCATGCCATGAACATTACTCTTGGGAAGAATCCCCAAAACCCTGCCATCTTCATACCAGGTATTTAGGGCTATAGAATATTTTTGCCCCACCAGCGGGTGCTCTCCATGCAATTTGCAAGACGTTAAGAACACGTCCTCTTCCATGGATAACATCGCACACAGCAGCTCAGAGACTATGCCGCCACCGCTTACCAAACGCGCGAGAATGCGCTCAATAAGTAAAGAACTTGGCACTACTGTAGTGACACTAGCATCCTTTGCCAATTGACGACTATTAGTACGGTTCACCTCTGCAACCATTATCGGTATCGCTTGGCCTTTTTTAGCCAGTGTTGCTCGAATAAAGCTTGCGCGCAAAATAGTGTCTGAATCCGCTCGAGTTGCCAAACGTGTATGCTCTTTTTGGGTCTGTGTAGCCGGAATAGATGAGAGCAGAAGAATATGGCTCCACTCCCGCTTATCTAACTCCTTAATAATAGCAACATCAAGTTCATTACCCATTAACAGATCCGTTGCCACTATCACTGTTTCGGTTACCGCTGTGCTTACCGAAATTCGGCTAACAGTTTCTTTCATATGCTGGGCAATAGAGTTTGCTTGGTCCTCATGCCCGATAATAAGAATAGAGGCTGAAGCACGCAAGGATCTAACTATTGATTGGTGGCTTCCAGCAAAATTCACAGGCAAGTAAGTCTCTTTACGACGCCGAAAGAAGCCTTCCGGCTTAAAGACTCTAGGATCATGCGCAGCGCAAACAACGTAGTCATCCTCATTAATAGTTTTGCCAAGATCTTTCAACGATTTTAACGGGTCTAGCGAACTACTTTCGAACCGTGGTGCGAAAACTGCACTACTTTGAACTAATTCATTTTTCGTTGAGCAGGTACCTATAAGAGATACCCCGATTTTTTGTAACGCGCGTGACAATTCTTCAACCGTTCCAGATTTAGTCGGTTCAGGCAGGACATGCTTCAGTTCATGAACTTGCTTTGAGTACCACTCATAGTGATGATCAGGTGAAAGCGCGTCGAGAACAAAATCTAGAACATAGTTATCAAAACAACCGATAGTCAGCACTTGACGGGCGATTAATTTCGGGTCCACTATATTGTCAATGTGATCCTCCATAAACTCGCGATCTACCTCATCTACTGACATCTCGGCGAACACCGGAATTTCGCCCTTAAGCCGTTCAATAGCCAGTGCCACAAGCACACCTGCATTGTTTTTTACAGTACCCCTTGAATGCTCTGAAAGTATTAAGGCACTTGTTGCGCGAGAAGCTTCGGCTCTTTCTAACTCACTTCGGTGAGAGGCATCTCCCCGATAGAAGCGCACTCTGCTTTTGTTGAAATTATAATGCTCGATAGGGTACTCAACTTCCGTATTGGCTATTATACTAAGCATCCCCTCATATGGAGAATCTTGGCAAGTCAAGGCGTAAACCAGACCAGGCGCCTTGTCATTCCAGCCGCACAATAACAAAGTTCCATTACGCCTATAGCTCCATGGCCAACTCTCAAGCATCCTATCTTTAACCCTACGCCAGAAACCAGGATATTCACCCCCTCTCGCTCGGTCTAGCCTCTTAATTCGAATTCGATCCCAGGTCTGCGCAATAAGAAAAAGTGGATAAGCAATACCGGCAATTGCAAAGAAACTGACTACTATTTGCGATGCGCTTGAGGTGGGAAATACATTGTCTTCATAGCCCGATGAAATAAAAGTAAACATCCATAATAACGTTCGGGTAAAGGTCAGAGCAGATATTTGATCATCCGCATTCTGCGTTGCCGCAATCGCCGCATCCCAGTTTCGAATCGCTGTTACCACAAACATGAAGACAAAAACCCACCACAGGATAATGATGGCAAACTCCAATGCCTCCTGACGGGCGAGAGACCTTAGCCCCAGCTGACGTTTCTCCCCTAAGCGGTTGTAAGCAAGGCTTGAGCGCAAATGATGGTTACCAATCATAGCCGCGATAATAAGAATCAACACCGCCACAAAGGTTGAGTACGCGAACCCCCCACCTAGTAAATCCGCCTCCAGAAGCGACCGAACTGCACCATCGTGAAATGGAGCTGGTTTCTTAAGAATGTTATCCTGAATTGGGGTGAGCTTGGGATCGAGCAACATAAGACTATCCCAATCTTCTGTGAGAGCCTTAGTCAATTCAGCCACCAAAGCATCGTCCGCGGAACTGGTGGTTACCAAGTAGGTGATCAGCCCCGGCGTTGCTGTAATTTGGGTTGTAGGCCAAAAAGCGGGCGGGGGTAACTTTTGGTAGTAAGGATGATCCACAGCCATAGCATCAATGATGACCTCTGGTATTTGAATCTGC
>JBLHTH010000123.1:0-10061 GCA_047627195.1 Pseudohongiellaceae bacterium
CATTGGGCAGAAGAGTCGTCTCTGAACAATCGCTCGATAGGAATAGAAGTTGTTAATGAGTTTAAGTGCGGAAGCAGCACTGCTAAGCCGCTTTCCGAGTCTTCTGTCAGGGATGTCTCCTGTAGGTTTTTGCCTTATTCAGATGAGCAAGTTTATCTGCTCATCACATTAATCAAAGACATCCTGGCGCGCTATCCTGAGCTGGATCCTATCGACATAGTCGGCCATTCAGACATTGCCGTAATGAGAAAGTCAGACCCTGGTCCTTTTTTCCCCTGGCAGCGGCTCTATAAGGAAGGCATAGGTCCTTGGCCAGATGACGCCACTGTGGCGAATTATAAGCATTTGTTTGCCATTAGCAGGCCAGCTATAGAGTCGGTACAACTAGCACTGGCAACTTTAGGCTATGAGATAGAGCTGACCGGTATAGAGGACCCTCAGACTCAATTTTCGGTGCGAGCATTTCAATTGCACTTTAGGCCGAGCGACTATTCTGGTGCTCTTGATATAGAAACGCTGGCTAGGCTATGGGCGCTTCTGGAGAAGTACCGCTACGACGAGCTTGCCGAGATGCCACTGTGAAATTATTCGCTGTCAAAGCAGTGCCTACTGTGAATTGGAGTTCCAGCCATCCGCTGAATTTTAAACCTGCATCTATCACGTTGTTTCTACTTTGTTTAGGCCTGACTTTATTCGGCTTAGGTGAGGCATTGATGATAGCGGCGGGCTTCGGAGTCAGTCCGTGGATTGTTTTATCGCAAGGCATTGCAGAAATCACAGGTATTAGCATCGGTTTAACGACTTTCTTTGTGAGTGTCACGGTTTTGCTGCTATGGATTCCGCTTAAGCAAACTCCTGGGCTCGGCACGCTGCTCAATGCGTTGATTATCGCGGTTGTTATTGAATACAGCTTGCCTTGGCTACCATATCCTCAGGCCCTTATTTTCAAAGGGCTGGAGTGCCTTGCAGGGATCTTTATGGTTGGGTTTGGCAGTGCGATTTATTTAATGGCGCATTTAGGGCCCGGCCCCAGAGATGGGCTCATGACGGGGCTGCAAAGAGTGACTCAATATCCTATTGCTAGAGTCAGAACAAGTATCGAAATTGTGGTCGTCGTATTAGGGTTTTTGCTAGGAGGCACGGTGGGTTTAGGCACTTTTTTGTTTGCCTTCACAATTGGACCATCCGTTTCGGCTGGATTGTTCGTGGTATCAAGGCTTTCCAACAGAGGTAATGATGATGAGGTGTGATCAATATGTCACCTATCGCTGAGTCTGTCCCAGACTTGAAAGCTCATGAGCGCTGGATGGTTTTGGCCTTAGCTGAAGCCGAGCGGGCAAGACAATTAGATGAGGTGCCAGTGGGGGCTGTTGTCGTTTATAGGGGAAAGCTCGTAGGGGTTGGTTGCAACCGTCCTATCACTTCTAATGATCCAACTTCCCATGCGGAAATACAGGCAATAAGACAAGCCTGTGATTCTGAGCAAAACTATCGGCTGCCTGGAACGACAATGTATGTCACTATAGAACCCTGTGTTATGTGTGTCGGCGCTATGGTGCACGCTAGAATAGACACGGTGGTGTTCGGCGCTAGAGAGCCAAAGGCCGGCGCGTTGGTAAGTCAGATGACGCTAGGGCAGGCTCCCCATTTTAACCACGAGCTTCAGGTAATCGAGGGCGTGCTCGTTGAAGATTGCAGGTCGATCATGCAGACATTTTTTAAATCAAAGCGTTCGAAAGCTTGATCTATTGCCGCAGCGCTTGTATAAAATTCCATTCATTCATGCCTTTACGGGTAGATAGCCGGAAACTATGAGATTTTTGACCCTACTTTTAACCCTTCTTCCCAAGCTTCTTGTGCTTGCGGTACTCGGCGGCTGTGCAGATTCGTACACCTATAAAGCCTACTTGGGTGCTCCTCGCGAAACACTGCAAGTAGCCAAAATAAGCGGTTCTCAATACGTTCGCCGAGACACAATTAACCGGTATGTGGATGCTGTGAAATTTTATGGTATCGATGGCAAATCGATAGAAAACAGTCTGGGTTATAACTTGGTCGAAGTTGCTCCAGGCTTTCATGACATAGCGGTGTATTTTTATTGGGACATGGGCAGTCAAAAAGGCTTAGCCTCGGCCCTAGTTAGCTATGCTTCTTCTCGTGAATCACTTAATCGGACTCTGCGTTTTAATGCCCGTGTCGGAATGACTTACTCAGTAAAAGCAAAACCTTTTTTTACAGGTGATGACGAAGACATAACTAGTCTTTCACATGTTGATTTTTGGATTGAAGATCAAAACGGTATTGTGATTGTGTCCAAAGAAGCAGGGCGATATCAGCCGCAATCTTAAGCGTTGCTCTAGTCAAGTCAAAGTATTGAGCTCTCTTGTAGTGGCGAAGCAACGGTTAGCTAATCAAGCTACCATTCTTTTCTGAATTTACGTCGTAAATCAATTATCATTGCGCCTGTTTCGGACTAGGCAGCTCAGCTGCTACTTCTCTAAATTAATCAAAGGACTTATCCTCCATGCAAGTGATGTTTGGGGCTTCGGCTCTTTCTCCCTTCAATAACTCCAAACTACTTAAAGTCCTGCAAAGTAAAGTCTCCAGCATTAATACTATTGATGCTCGTTATGTTCACTTACTTGATACGACACAGGCGCTAACCGAAGACGAAATCAAAATGGTCGGCTCCTTGTTAAGCTACGGCGCTGCCTACAGTCACTCGGCAGTTGCCGCTGATGCAGTTGCGGACATAGCGCTGGAGCGTATAGTAACTCCGCGCCCAGGCACTATTTCCCCTTGGTCCAGTAAGGCTACTGACATCATCTACAATTGCGGTTTAACTTCGGTTAAGCGGGTTGAGCGGGCTATTCAATTTAAAATATCACTTAGGGTAACGCTAAGCAGTACACAATTGCTGCAACTTGATAGTTTGCTGCATGACAGGATGACGCAAACGGTGATGGACGACACTGCTGATGCTGCTATTTTGTTCAGGACAGCGCAGCCCAAGCCAGTGCTATCGGTAGATATTATAGGCAATGGAAGAGAGGCCTTGGCGGAGGCCAATTCCGCTCTGGGTCTGGCGTTGGCAGATGACGAAATAGATTACTTGGTAGATAGTTTTACTGCGCTTAAACGCAATCCAAACGACGTCGAATTGATGATGTTTGCGCAGGCAAATTCTGAGCACTGTCGTCACAAAATTTTTAATGCCAGCTGGGAAATTGACGGTGAGGAAAAGGCCCATTCCTTGTTTTCAATGATTCGAAACACGCATGCTTGCTCTCCGCAAAATGTTTTGTCTGCGTATTCTGATAACGCAGCGGTCATGAGCGGCAGCCAAGGCGAGCGTTTTTTTCCGAATCCAGAATCAAAGCAGTATGAATTTGTTGATGAACCCATCCACATTCTGATGAAAGTGGAGACTCACAATCATCCAACGGCTATAGCACCTTTTCCTGGCGCGTCAACCGGGTCTGGTGGGGAGATTAGGGATGAGGGGGCGACTGGTAAAGGCGGTAAACCTAAGGCAGGTTTAACCGGGTTTAGTGTATCCAACCTGAAAATTCCGGGCTTTGAGCAGCCGTGGGAAGTGGACTTTGGTAAGCCAGCACATATTGCCTCGGCGCTAGATATTATGATCGAGGCGCCGTTAGGAGGCGCTGCGTTCAACAACGAATTTGGTAGGCCCAACCTATGTGGATATTTTCGAACATTTGAAGAAGTTAAAACTAACGAAGCCGGCATTGATGAAGTGCGGGGCTATCATAAGCCGATCATGATCGCTGGCGGTATTGGTAACATTAGAGAGATGCACGTCGAAAAGGGTCAGATTGACCTAGGTGCCAAGCTCATCGTTTTGGGTGGTCCGGCTATGCTGATCGGCTTAGGCGGTGGGGCGGCATCTTCGATGGCGGCCGGCACCGGTAACGCAGATTTAGATTTTGCATCCGTGCAAAGAGAAAACGCGGAGATGGAGCGTCGCTGTCAGGAAGTCATCGATCAGTGCTGGCAATTAGGAACTAATAATCCCATTGGTTTCATTCACGATGTGGGGGCGGGTGGTTTATCCAATGCGCTACCTGAGCTCGTCAAAGACGGAGGCACGGGTGGCAACTTTAGACTTCGGGATATTCCTAACGCCGAACTTGAAATGTCGCCTCTTGAAATTTGGTGCAACGAATCTCAAGAACGCTATGTGCTAGCGGTAAATCCATCTAATTTAGCAAGATTCGAAAGCATTTGTAGTCGCGAGCGCTGTCCGTTTGCGGTGGTGGGCGAGTCTGTTGATGAAAAACATATCCGACTAAGCGACAGCCATTTCAATAATCAGCCAATCGATCTGCCTATGGACGTGTTATTCGGTAAAGCGCCCAAGATGCACCGAAAAACGGTTACGCCAGAGCCTGTATACAGCGAATTTGACATTACCAGTATTGATCTGGGTGAAGCTATTGACCGAGTTTTGGCGTTGCCATCAGTTGCCAGTAAATCATTTTTAATAACGATCGGAGACCGAACGATCACCGGACTAGTTCACCGAGATCAAATGGTTGGTCCTTGGCAGGTGCCTGTGGCTGATGCGGCTATAACAACGTCATCATTCACCAGTTATTGCGGTGAAGCAATGGCGATGGGAGAGCGTTCGCCGCTGGCTTTGTTCAATGCCCCAGCGTCTGGTCGCATGGCGATAGGGGAGGCGATTACTAATATTGCTTGCGCGGAAATAGCCGGTCTGAATGACATCAAGCTTTCTGCTAATTGGATGGTAGCGGCAGGTCATGGCAGCGAAGATCAAAAGCTGTTCGCCACGGTTGAAGCGGTAGGTATGGAATTATGTCCTGCTCTTGGAATCTGCATCCCGGTAGGCAAAGATTCCATGTCTATGCGCACGGTTTGGAGCGACTCAGATAGCGGTGAAGAGAAAAGTAATACAGCGCCGCTATCGTTAGTTGTTACCGCGTTTGCGCCGGTGAAAGATATCCGCTCGTCATTGACCCCAGAGCTTGCCACTGACAGAGGGCCTAGCCATCTTTATGTGATTGATTTAGGTCGAGGTCAGCGGCGTCTCGCTGGGTCTGCACTAGCTCAAGTTTATCGAAACTTAAATGGTCAAGCGCCGGATCTAGATAAAGCTGAGGATTTGATCAATTTCTTTGACTTAGTTCAACAGGCCCGACAGGCAAACTTACTGCTGTCTTATCATGATCGCTCAGATGGCGGTCTGCTAACCACGCTGGTTGAAATGGCGTTCGCGGGACGTTGTGGCTTGGAAATTAATTTAAACGAAGCTGAGGAGCCACTTTCACTGTTGTTCAACGAAGAGCTGGGCGCTGTAGTACAAGTTCTCGATGATCGATCAGCTGAGTTCGAAGCGCTCACTCAGCGTTTCGCTTTGCTGGATTGTGTTACTCAAATTGCCTCAGTGAATGACAAAGGCCAGATAGTTGTGAGGCGCGGTAGTAAGACCCTTATTAGTAAAAGCCGAGCTGAACTACAGCGGCAATGGGCAGCTACTAGCTATCAGATGCAGCGAATTCGCGATAATTCTGAGTGTGCCCAACAAGAGTACGACAGCCTTTTGGATGACGCTGACCCTGGCCTAAATATTAAGCTTAGCTTTGATGTTAATGACAATATTAGTGCCCCTTACATTAACAGTGGAGTGTTGCCTAAGGCGGCGATACTTCGAGAGCAGGGCGTTAATGGGCATGTGGAAATGGCAGCCGCATTTGACCGTGCAGGATTTGCAGCGGTAGATGTCCACATGACTGATCTTATTGAGGGTAGAGTAAATCTCGAAGAGTTTAATACGGTTGTCGCCTGTGGTGGCTTCTCTTATGGCGATGTCTTAGGGGCCGGCGGTGGCTGGGCTAAGACCATATTATTTAATGATGAGGTTAGGCGCCAGTTTAAAAAGTATTTTGAAAACTCGAACACTCTGACTCTAGGGGTTTGCAACGGGTGCCAAATGGTGTCGCTGCTCCATGAGTTGATTCCAGGCGCTAATGATTGGCCGACTTTTCAGCGCAACCGCTCGGAGCAATTTGAGGCGCGATTAAGTTTGACCACGGTACAAGACACAAAGTCTGCTTTCTTGGCTGACATGGCGGGTTCGCAAATTGCTATTCCCGTGGCCCATGGTGAGGGCCGGGCAGAGTTTGCAAACAGCGACTCAGAATCACGTTTTCTGCAATCGGCTAATGTGACACTTCAATACGTCAACAATCACGGCAAGGTCACAGCTGACTATCCCGCTAATCCAAACGGCTCATTGGCCTCTATCGCTGGACTTTGCAGCGATGACGGCCGCGTCACTATCATGATGCCGCATCCGGAGCGTGTGTTTAGGGCAAGCCAAAACTCTTGGAAACCAGACGCATGGAAAGAAGATGCGCCGACCATGCGAATGTTTCGAAATGCGCGAAAGTGGCTGGGGTAGCCATCGTGGCGCGAAGCATAGTTAAAATTGAATTTTATGTCCCGGAGTCTCATCTGGAATCCGTAAAGGCCGCTATGTTTAACGCCGGTGCCGGAAAAGTTGGAGACTATGATTGCTGTGCTTGGCAGACTCTTGGGCAGGGGCAGTTCAGGCCGCTAGCCGGTAGTCACCCCTATGTGGGAAAGGCCAATAAAGTGGAAATACTTGCTGAGTACAAGGTTGAAATGGTGTGCGAGAGTTTGATTGCTGGCAATGCAATAAATGCCATGAAAAAAGCTCACCCCTTTGAGGAAGTCGCTTACTCGGTAGCGGCTATTTTGGCAGAGATTTAGGTCTGTTGAGGGGGCTTTTTTCTACTGTTCTGTTTTGTCCTGCCCTGTTTACTCTTAAGTTCCTACTGTGAGTTCCTGATATACCCTCTAATAGCTTTTTCTTATCTTGTACTACCCTAGTTTATTTGGAGCTGAGCGCTCGAGCGCGACGGGAGATAGTTGCTTCAGAAACTCCTAAGGCTTGGGCTGCCATTTTTTGGTTGCCGCTATAGTAGCCGACAGTGTGTTCCACAACGCTACCTTCAAATTCACGCATCATCTGTTTTAGATTTAAGGTGTTTTCAGACTGAGGGTCGTCATTTATTGATATACAGTCAGTAAGTTTTTCAATGACTTGTCTATGCAGTTTTCGCTCTCGGCTGTAGGGAACCATTGCAAGCAACTTGAAAAGCCGTGTCTTTTCTTCAGCGTAGACAATCATTCCGAGCATTGCTGTTATTGCCACAGGCATGAATTGCGCTGCAGTTATAGTTATGCCAGCGGCCATGCTGGCTAGAATTGTTAAAGTTACTATGCTTGGTGGAAGCGTGCTCAGCAACATCACAAAACATCGCTGGCGGGCATGATTAGAGCGCAAATGTCTGTACCCTCTTGCCAATAGAGTTGTGCCTAATACTATACCGAATACAAGATAGACTTGAATGACCCAGTAAGCAGAACCTGCTACTCGGGTAATTGCGATATCGGTATATTCCCCTCCAGCAATCAAATGCCGATTAAATATAATATTGAGGATCATCAATGCTAATAAAGCATTCAGTGTTCGTCTCACCATGGGCAGCCGCCAGCTAAAACCAGAAAATTGAATAGCGAGATTTAGATAGGAATGAATAAGGAAAGCGGCCGAGCAATAGTATGCTAGTAATATCACCAGCATAGTGTTGCCCTGATAGTTATGTTCATAGCCAAACATTTCGATAAGATTTAAAAAGCAGGCGGCAATCAGGAACAGTGCAAGATTGATATTGTCTCGTAGTAACGATTCGCCATATCGAATAAAAATAGCAATTTTTACTACAATAGCGAATAAAGCTGGAAGAAGAAGCATTTCCATAATGTGTTACCACTTTTAATTTTTTATTAATCGGGGGCTTAAGACTGTTAGAAAGCAATCATAAGACCTTGCAGAAAACGTTGCGCTTGGCTAACCACTAGGCAAATGCCTAAGTCGCAGCATTTACGCTGACACTAATTTCCCACTTTATTTAGGGTAGCAGTAATGACGGGTTTTGTTAAGGCCGGAAAGCACATTGAAGACAATTTTTGGGAGAGGGTTCTAAAAAATGAAATGACTTGAGATTGGCATTCCGTCAACTGCCCCTAGCGCTGGCGATTAGTGGGCAGGGGAGAGGGTTTTACTTGTTTTTAGAGCTATCATTTACCAGACTATTAGTTGAAGAGCTATGGTTTACAGAGCTATGGCTTATAAGATTGGTGGTTACGCCGGTGTCTTTATGATGATGAACATCAAACATCCTAACCGGGAAATGACGGGTCTTAATATCCTCAAAATATAGCTCTAGGGTGGTTTTAACCACAGGGAAGGCGATTTCTTTCCATGGAATGTTGGCTTGCGTAAACAGTTCCACTTCAAGAGATTCTGCGCCGGGGGCAAAGTCTAGATTTGCCAGTTCGCCTCGGAAGAACATATATACTTGATTAATCGTTGGTAGGTTGTACAAAGTGTACAGAGAATCACCTTCTATGATGATTTCAGCTCCGGCTTCCTCTCTTGTTTCTCGAATAGCGCCGTTTAAGCTAGACTCTCCATTTTCCATATAGCCTGCGGGCAGCGTCCATTTGCCTAATCGCGGTTCAATGGCTCTGCGGCATAAAAGTACTTTATCCTCAAAGACAGGAAGGGTGCCGACCACATTGTTTGGGTTTTGATAAAAAATGCTGTTACAGCTGCTACAGCAATGGCGGGGCTTGTCATCACCCTCTGGTACTCTAAGTATGATGGGTGATGCACATGTCTGGCAGAACTTCATAAACTCGGGCCGAATGGGAACGTGATTCAATTGATCTCTAGTCTACTGCTTTCTAGTGGTTCAGGGAATCAGGTATTTGCAGTGAAGGCGTACCTGGACCAGGCTATAGCTGATTACACCAGCATTGGCCGGAAAGACCGCCTAAATACGATTAATTTCGCAGTGCAGACGAAATTGTTTTGAAGTCATGTAGGCCTCAATATCTCGTAGCCTAGTTTCTAGTGTTTTATAGATAGTGGCACATTCTTGAGAAGAGTAATTTGACGACTCGCTATTTTTAGCTCCGCTAACTTTATCATCATCTTCGTTTTCGCTGTCAACCACCTTTGAGCGGTATTCTTCATTTACATAGCTATTGCTGTAACCATAGCGCCGCGCTCTTTTTTCGGCTTTATACTCACTGCGCTGGCGACGCTTATCGCTCCCGCGCTGCTTTTTGGCCATTTTTCTAGCGTAGGTATCGCTGTCCATCGTGGAAGGATCTGGATCAAACACAAAGGCGCAAATTAGATAAGCCCAAAAAGTAAAAGGGCCAAAAACAAACAGGGAGCCAAGTGTTGCCGCTCTCACAGCGAAGTGGCTGACCTCTAGATAGTCTGCTATGCCGCTACAAACACCTGCAATGCGTTTATCGCGTTTATTCTTATAAATAGGTTTGCGGTAGTTAACGTTTTGAAAATGACTTTTAATTTTCGAATTACTGACATAGTCCTTAACTTTGGCTGTGTCCAGGTCATTCGAAAGGCAAAAGTACAAGATGAAGTAGCCCAAAATAAGTGTTGGCCACGTAAGAACACAGATAACAAAAACGATACGTACAATTGTTGCAGGTATATCAAGCCAGTTTGCAACACCCGCGCACACGCCTAGCCATTTTGCATCTTTGGTATTTCTGCGTAAGCCGCTAAACCCGCTATTCGTTGCGCTGCTCATTTTGCTCCCTCCATTCTGGTACCTCAGCATCTAGGATTGATTCCAATACGTCAATGCGTTGATTCAATGACTCGGCCATTGATGATAGCTCTGAGATATTGAGACTTTTATCCGATGGCGAATAAGAACGCGCATCACGCTTGTCTTTTCGAAGTATAAAAATCCAAATTGTTATCGCACCAAGCGTCATTGCCACCGTAGCTGTTAGGAATTCGAAAAAAACCATGACATATCCCTACTGATCTTTAAGTTTATTCTTAAGTTCTTCTAGTTCACGATCGATAGACTCTTCTTTCTCAAGTTCGTCAAACTCATTCTGCAAGCCGCGCTTCTCAAGGTGGGCGCTATCCATCTGTCCTT
>JBLHTH010000124.1:0-10024 GCA_047627195.1 Pseudohongiellaceae bacterium
GTATCAGCCATGGATGCACGCTAAACTTGGTTTGGTCGCCTTGGTGGTGGTTTTTCACACCTATTGCTGGTGGTATATGAAACAACTTAGAGAAGAAACCACCGTTCGCGGCCATGTTTTTTTCAGAGTGTTTAACGAACTGCCAGTGTTTGTGCTGATCGCAATCGTCGTGCTGGTTGTAGTCAAACCCGCACTTGCTTAGATTCTGAAGGATCTAGCTGGGATCTCCAGATAAAAAATTAATAGCTAGTGAACTTTTACGCAGCTGTCATGCGTATAATATTTTACTGACTATCAGCAATACGGCAATTTTTCACCTCAAAATCGGCGCGCGAGAATTGTGCGCTGAACGCACTGATTGTTCTTTTCACGAGCCACCCAGCTCTAACGCCTGAGACAACGAAAAATCGAAAGGCAAGAGACAAGAGGCAAGAGGCAAGAGGCAAGAGGCAAGAGGACTATAGTTGATATAACCTGCCATTAAGGTTCAGGCAGACCCATGCAGACAGAACAAAACACCCATAGCAAGATTGCTTTTGGCGTTTTTACTTTCTCGCGCTAAGCCAGACGCACCTCACACCAATTGTGAAATATAGAACAAAGCACGGCTAGGCAATAACCGCTAATATCACCGGTTGCTATCGGCGGCATCAATGCGGAAAATGATGAATCGGGGCTGACATGTTGGCTGCGGCTCTCAGTCTTTTCGCCAGCGGCCACAGTAGAAACAATGGCAGAAACAACAATAGAGAAAACAATGGCGACAGTCGTGGAAAAAATGCTGCAGGCAGTGTTGAAGAAACCCCAAATAAACTGTTCCAACAATCACCACCTACTCACTTATACAAATAAAGGCTAGCTTTAATGAATCATGATAATTCCAGGGAATTGTTTGACCTGGCGCTTCAATATATTCCGGGCGGAGTTAACTCCCCAGTTCGCGCCTTCAAAGGAGTTGGCGGAGACCCATTGTTTTTTAAGAGCGGAAAAGGCGCCTATCTCGTAGACTCCGATGACAATAGCTATGTCGATTATGTAGGCGCTTGGGGGCCTCTTATTCTGGGCCACTTAAATCCCGTTGTTGTAGAGGCTTTGCAAGAGCAACTTAAGCAAGGTCTTGGCTACGGCGCATCTACGATGGGTGAAATTCAGATTGCTAAAAAAATCTGTGAGCTAGTCCCTTCCATTGAGAAAGTACGGTTAGTGACCTCTGGCACAGAAGCCACCATGAGCGCGATTCGGCTTGCTAGAGGCTACACCCGCCGAGACATCATTGTTAAATTTGAGGGCTGCTATCATGGCCACGTAGACGGCCTGTTAGTCAAAGCCGGTTCTGGCGCGCTGACCTTAGGTGAGCCCGATTCTTTGGGCGTTCCAAAAGCTTACACAGACCTGACACATGTTCTTACGTACAACGACATCGAAGCGGTAAAGAGTTTTTTCGCTGAAAAAGGTGATCAGATTGCCTGCATCATCGTTGAACCGATTGCTGGCAATATGAATTTCGTGCCTCCAATTCCCGGCTTTCTAGAATGCCTGCGTGAAGTCTGCTCAGAAAGCGGCAGTGTGCTCATTTTTGATGAAGTAATGACAGGATTTAGAGTGGCATTAGGAGGCGCGCAGTCCGCCTACGGCGTGACACCTGATTTAACCACCCTAGGCAAAGTGATTGGCGGCGGTTTACCGGTTGGCGCTTTCGGAGGCCGCGCTGACATCATGGATCATATTGCACCACTTGGCGGGGTTTATCAGGCCGGCACACTTGCAGGCAGCCCATTAGCCGTTGCGGCAGGGCTTGCCATGCTAGATCAAATATCCCAGCCCGGTATTTATGAGGGGCTAAACGAAAGGTCCACAGCGCTGTTATCTGGCTTAAGAGAAAGAGCAAAAGCGGCTAACGTGCCATTCACTACTAATCAAATGGGTGGCATGTTCGGATGTTTCTTCAGCGAAGAAGAAACAGTCACCCGTTTCGATCAAGTAACAGCCTGCAATATTGGGAATTTTCAAACCTTCTTCCATGGCATGTTGGACAATGGCGTGTATCTAGCGCCGTCTGCTTATGAAGCCGGGTTTATCTCAACCGTTCATGGCGACGCTGAAATTGCGCACACCTTGGACGCTGCCGAGAAAGCATTTGCATTGATAAAAAGCTAAACTTCAGTTTATCAATCAACACGAATCAGGCCATACTTTAAACCAGTATGTGTTTGATCAATAAGTCTATTAGCTAAACCATTAACTACACCATTAACCACACGACACAGTGAGACAAAGCTCGATGACGAAATATGACGTATACGGAATTGGAAATGCTATCGTGGACAAAGAATTTGAAGTCCAAGACAGCTTTTTCACTGAGCATGGGATCGAAAAAGGCTTAATGACGCTGGTTAATCGTGAGCAGCAGGACCTCCTTTTGGAACAGCTTAATCAAAACTACGGTTTAAAGAAGCGCGCGGGCGGCGGCTCAGCGGCGAATTCACTGTATGCGCTAAGCCAGTTCGGTGGCAATGCTTTTTATTCTTGCCGTGTGGCTAACGATGAAACTGGCGACTTTTTTATCGAGGGCCTTGGCGAGCACAACATCCAAACCAATACCAACAGTCAGCGGGTCGATGGGCTCAGCGGTCGCTGCCTAGTGATGATCACCCCTGATGCAGAACGAACCATGCAGACTTATCTTGGCGTGTCAGATGACATTTCAATTTCGGAAATGGATTTCGAGGCGGCCAAACAATCTGAAATAATGTACTTAGAAGGCTATCTAGTCACTTCACCAAGCGCCAAAGCTGCCATTATTGAAATGAAAGAATTTGCTATTGCCAACAATATCAAAACCGCAATGACATTTTCCGACCCCGCCATGGTTGAGTATTTTTGTGACGCGGTCAATGAGGTTTTAGGCGACGGCGTTGATTTGCTTTTTTGTAACCAGCAAGAAGCCATGAAATGGGCTGGTGTCGATACACTTGAAGCGGCTTGCGAAGCTCTAAAAACAAAAGCGAAGCAATTTGTGGTAACTCGCGGTTCTAAAGGCTCGTTGCTTTATGATGGTGAGAATTACATTGATATCGAGCCACACTCGGTCGAAGTTGTTGACACGAATGGGGCCGGCGACATGTTTTCCGGCGCGTTCATGTATGGCATAACTAACGGCCTAGATTTTGCGACATCTGGAAAACTAGCGAGCCTGGCATCAGCAACCGTGGTGACACGATTTGGTCCGCGTCTTGATCCTGAAATGCACCAAGAAATTTTAAAAGAGATTGTAGGCTAGGCGCTGCACGGCTTCTTAATAGTGAAGGTTTCTAGTGAAAATCTGAGCAGGAGACATTTTTGGAAAGCGCTAATTAAATTCAATGAATTAGCGCACTCCAAGTGAATGTATTTATATGGATTCTTTCTGGATCCTATGATTTCTAGGCTTACAAGTAAGAGGCCGGGGTGTTGTTTGCGAGCAATTAGACACTTAGTGTCGCGAGCAAATAATAACCCGACCCCTGACGGTCAGATGAGATGATTCAACTCTAGCTCAGCCCACATCAGCTCCCGTAGCTTAAGCTCACAAGGAAAGCTCACAAAGAAAGCTCGAGGCCGAAATTAAGATCAAGCTAGCTAATCTAAGCTCTCAAATCATCAACGAACTTCTTAACACCGTCGAACCAAGATGTTTTGCGAGGATTTTGTGAAGCACCCTGCTCATCCTGAATCTCCTTAAACTCTTCCAACAGTTCTTTTTGGCGCTTGGTTAAATTTACCGGCGTCTCAACTACCACTCGACAAAGTAAATCACCCGCATTGCCACCACGAATAGGAGTAACTCCCTTGTTTCGAAGTCGAAATAATTTCGAAGTTTGAGTTTCTGCCGGAATCTTAAGCTTTACTCGGCCATTCAAAGTGGGCACTTCTAACTCCCCACCCAAAGAAGCATCACTAAAACTGATCGGGATTTCGCAGTGCAGGTCTTTGCCGTCACGCTGAAATATATGGTGAGATTTAACGCCTACTTCAACGTAGAGATCGCCCGATGGCCCGCCATGAACACCTGCCTGGCCTTCGCCTGTCAAACGAATGCGGTCACCGGTATCAACACCGGCTGGGACTTTTACGGATAATGTTTTGGTTTCATCAACATTGCCGCGCCCGTGACAGATATGACAAGGATCTTTAATTTGCTTGCCGGTACCTTGGCATCGAGGGCAAGCTTGCTGAACTGAGAAAAATCCCTGCTGCATGCGAACCTGACCGTGGCCGGCACAGGTACTACAATCAACTGCCGAGGTGCCTTTTTTAGCACCAGATCCGTCACAGGTATCGCAATTTACAGTAGTTGGAATTCTAATTTTAACTGACGTGCCCTGCACTGCATCTTCTAAACTCAGGTCAAGGTTGTACCTAAGGTCAGCGCCTTTACGGACATGACTATGGCGGCCGCCACCTCTACCGCCGCCAAAAATATCACCGAAAATATCACCAAATGCGTCACTAAAATCAGCATTACCAGCACTGGTTTGGCCTTCAATTCCAGCATGACCATATTGGTCATAGCGAGCGCGTTTTTGAGAGTCAGAAAGCACTTCAAAAGCCTCGTTGGCCTCTTTGAACTTGTCTTCTGCAGTATCGTCATCTGGATTACGGTCAGGGTGATGTTTCATGGCCACTCGCCGGTAAGCCTTTTTAATATCGACTGCCGATGAGTCTTTTTCAATACCCAGCACTTCGTAAAAATCTCGTTTCGACATTTGCTCTCTCTTGTACCGCGTGTGTTATTTCGGTTAATTGTGTCGGTAAATAGTTTAGTCAGCCGTAAGATGCTTGTTCAAACGGGCAATTTTAAGCGTTTTTTTAGCCGTCTGCTTTAAACTCAGGATCGCATGAATCTGCTCTACCGATTCTAGCGGCTTGATCTAAATCTAAAACTTACCGGTATACATCGCTTAGCGAATCCAAGTTTCACCTCTGACAGACGCAAAAAAACCAAGTCATCGAAATGACTTAGTTTTTTACGAGCCGATTGAGTTTTAATAACTCAAGATAAAAGGCAAAGCTAATGCTTACTTCTCGTCTTCTTTGACTTCTTCAAACTCTGCATCAACAGCTTCGTCATCTGCCGATTCAGCACCTTCGGCCGCACCTGATGCATCCGCACCTGCAGCCGCTTGCTCGGCGTACATCTTTTCGGCCAAACCTGAAGACGCTTCCGTCAACTCTTTAGTCGCCTTTTCAATCTGCTCCAAGTCATCAGCTTTGATTGCTTCTTCTACTGAAGTGATGGCCGCATTAATCGCATCCTTCTCTTCATCAGATGCCTTATCTCCAGCTTCTTCCAGCGTCTTTTTAGTTGCGTGAACTAAGCCATCAGCTGAGTTTCTTGCAGTAATTAGCTGTTCAAACTTCTTGTCTTCAGCAGAGTTAGCTTCTGCATCTTTGATCATCTTCTCAATTTCTTCATCAGACAATCCACTGGACGCCTTAATGACAATCGACTGCTCTTTGCCTGTAGCTTTGTCTTTAGCAGACACGTTCAAGATTCCGTTTGCATCCAAATCAAATGCTACTTCGATTTGCGGCAAGCCGCGAGGCGAGGGAGGAATATCACTCAAGTCAAACCGGCCTAACGACTTGTTCTGCGAGGCCTGCTTTCGCTCACCTTGCACGACGTGAATCGTCACTGCTGTTTGATTATCATCAGCCGTTGAGAAAACCTGTGTCTTCTTAGTCGGGATAGTTGTGTTCTTTTCAATTAATGCGCTTGCAACTCCACCAAGAGTTTCAATTCCCAATGACAGAGGCGTCACGTCTAATAGCAAGACGTCATTCACTTCACCGGAAAGTACCGCTGCTTGAATTGATGCACCAACTGCCACCGCTTCATCAGGGTTAACATCACGACGCGCTTCCTTACCAAAAAACTCAGCAACCTTTTTTTGTACCAAAGGCATACGAGTCTGACCACCAACTAAAATTACGTCATCGATTTCGCTGACAGTCAGATCAGCGTCTTTCAACGCCATCTTAAGCGGAGCCAACGTGCGCTCAACCAGCTCTTCAACGATGGATTCAAATTTAGCGCGAGTCAGTTTTTGCACCAAGTGCTTAGGGCCGCTTGCATCTGCAGTAATATACGGCAGGTTTATTTCAGTTTGCTGCGCAGATGAAAGCTCGATCTTGGCTTTTTCAGCAGCTTCTTTTAAGCGCTGCAATGCCAATGGATCATTGTGTAGATCCATACCTGACTCTTTCTTAAATTCCGCAGCTAAATAGTCGATCAAACGCAGGTCAAAGTCTTCGCCGCCTAGGAAAGTGTCGCCATTGGTCGAAAGTACTTCAAAGGTATGTTCGCCATCTGTTTCTGCGATTTCGATAATCGAGATATCAAAAGTACCGCCACCTAGGTCATAAACCGCGATAGTGGAATCGCCAGCTTTCTTATCCATGCCGTAGGCAAGTGCAGCAGCCGTAGGCTCATTGATGATTCGCTTAACTTCAAGACCTGCGATCTTGCCAGCATCTTTAGTTGCCTGACGCTGGGCGTCATTAAAGTAAGCAGGCACAGTAACTACCGCTTCGGTAACGCTTTCGCCGAGGAAGTCTTCTGCCGTCTTCTTCATTTTCATTAGGATTTGAGCTGAGATTTGCGGGGGCGACATCTTCTCGCCATTCACTTCAACCCAAGCATCACCATTGTCGGCCCCTACAATCTTGTAAGGCACCATTTTGATGTCTTTTTGAACAACGTCGTCTTTAAATTGACGCCCTATCAATCGCTTGATAGCAAATAGAGTGTTATGTGGATTAGTGACTGCCTGACGCTTAGCGGGCTGACCAACTAAAGTTTCACCAGCGCTGCTGTAGGCAACGATGGAAGGTGTGGTGCGATCACCCTCTGCGTTTTCAATGACTTTAGCTTCGCCACCATCCATCACTGCAACGCAGGAATTGGTAGTGCCCAAATCGATTCCAATTATTTTACCCATTCTTACAATCTCCGCTTATGCTTATCTGGTGCGCCAGTCTTAAATGGCCTTGCTATTGGTGTTCAATATTGGCCCGTTCCATCGTATTTCAAGGAACTGGCCGCTATTTCCTTTGATTTTTGCTGTTTTTACTGCCAATTTTTGATCTAGCGTAAAATCCCAGCGGTTTTCTATTAATTTGTGTCTGTGTGTCTTACGCCTAAGCGTCTATCTTTATGCCTGAGCGTCAATAGATGGGCTCGGCCCTTTCGACACCATAACCATCGCCGGCCTGATCACTCGGCCGTGCAAGCTGTAGCCCTTTTGCATCACCGCGATCACTGTATTGGGCTCAACATCCGGGTTTTCCTGCATAGACATGGCTTGATGGAGTAGAGGATCAAAAGGCTCGCCTAATGGATCCACCGCTACGATACTGAACTTGGCAAAACAAGTCGCAAAACTCTTTAACGTAATATCAACGCCGTCATAAATCGCCTTGACCACCTCATCTTCGCTGTCACTAGCCGAACTTAAGGCTCGCTCTAAGTTATCCATCACTGCGAGCAACTCGGTGGCAAGCTTATCCTGTCCGAATTTGTGGGCCTTCTCGACGTCTAGCGCGGAGCGCCTGCGCAGGTTCTGCATCTCAGCCTGAACCCTTAACAAATCGTCTTTAGCCTGACCTGTAGCTAGCTGCGCCGCCTCCAGATTTTCCTCCAACACTTCCAGGTCGGTCTTGGCTTCTTCGGCCTGCGGATCATTTTGGCCCTCTGGCGCGTCCAAATCTTCAGGCTGGACTTGCCCTTGTTCTAAATCGTTTTCGTCATTCGGAGTCTGCATGGTCTTGCCTTTCCCCTGCTGTTTTATCTTTGTTAGTTCAGGTCTAGTGTTTAAGTAGCCGTCTGCGTAGTGATTCGCTTAGCCGCACATTGCTTCTAGACAGCTATAAGTTGCCTCGTTGGGCGATATATGGGGTCTAGGCATCTGAATTCAAGCAAAAAAGTTAGGATTCCTGACAAATTGCCCCGCTAATCATAAAGCAAAGGACGGCGCAGACTTTAACCATAGATCTAGGCATGCGTTTTTGCTGTTTCTATTTGATAAATTAGATAAACAAATGGGTTAACGGATTGGATGCTGCCAAATTGCCAGCGGGGCACAAGCTATCATTGAGATTGCCGCGAATTTGGTACTTTTCACCCCTTTGATCCAATATACTCATCCTATGCTTGCTGAACTTATCATCCGAAATTTCGCCACCGTCGAATCCCTGCAAATCGAGTTTAAACCCGGTATGTCAGTGATTACCGGTGAAACAGGTGCCGGCAAGTCGGTCATCCTTGGCGCGCTTTCATTGAGTCTTGGAGACCGCGCCGATAAAGGCACGGTGCGAGCCGGAGCAAAAAAGGCAGAGCTAAGCGCCGAATTCAATATCGAAGCCATTCCAGCGGCTCAAGGCTGGCTTCGTGAGCACGATCTGGATCATGACGAGTCTCACACTTGCATCCTGCGCCGAGTAATCACCAACGACGGCCGCTCGAAGGGTTATATCAATGGCTCACCGGTGACCATGACCAGCCTGAAGTCTCTGGGTGAAATGCTCATCGACATTCATAGTCAGCACGAACATCAATCCTTACTTCATAAAGCCACCCATCTGCGCATGCTGGATGATTTTAGTGTCGACAAAGACCTTAGTGCCAAGCTCCATTCCACTTGGAAGCAGTGGCAGCAAAACAACCAACAAATGATTCAGCTTAAGAGTGCGTCAGAAGAAAGCTCTGCCATAAGTCAGCTTTTGTCGTATCAGCTAACTGAACTGGAAGAAATGGACATTGGGGAAAATGAAGTAGAAGAGCTGGATACTGAATTCAAAGCCTTGAACAGCGCCGACTCGATCCTCTCCGCCATTCAAACTGTATTAGATCTGTGCAGTGAGAATGACGATCAAAACGCATCTTCAATCTTGGCAACAAGCATTAGCGTAATGAGAGAGGTACCGGCGCAAGATGAAAAGGTAAAAAGCATCACCAGCCTTTTAGAAAATGCGGAGATTCAATTAAGCGAGGCCGTTGCTGAACTGCGCGCCTTTAACGATGAATTCAGCGCCGACCCCCAGCGTCTAGAAACAATTAACAATCGCTTGAGCGATTTATACAGTGTTGCCCGCAAACACAAAATTAGCGCAAAACAGCTGCCAGCTCTGGTGGCGGACCTGCAAGAACAGCTGGCGAGATTTGAAAACAGCGACGCTGAATTAGAAAAGCTGAAAGCTAACGACAACCTTTTGCGCAGCCAGTATCAACAAATTGGCACAAAGGTCTCTGCCAGTCGCAAAAAAGGTGCGAAGAAATTAGCTGATCAAGTTAACAAACAAATCTCTACTCTGGGCATGCCCAATGCCGCACTGGCTGTGTCGCTTATTGCAACCGACAATGAAAAACCCTCGCAAAATGGTTTAGAGTCGGCTGAGTTTTTGGTTAGTACTAACCCTGGTCAAAGCCCGCAAGCACTAAACAAAATTGCTTCCGGCGGAGAGCTATCGCGTATCAGTTTGGCTATTCAGGTCATTACAGCCCAAACAACCCACACCCCCATTTTAGTCTTTGATGAGGTGGATGTAGGCATTGGCGGCGGTGTCGCTAAAGTGGTTGGCGAGCTATTAAGAGAGTTAGGTCAAAAGACCCAAATTTTTTGTGTAACCCATCAGGCTCAAGTGGCAAGCCAAGGTCACAATCACCTTTATGTGAGCAAGAGCACCGGCGGCGACTCGACGCAGACTAGTATTGTTGAGCTCGATGAAAAAGAAATAATTCGTGAAGTAGCGCGCATGTTGGGAGGCGATGATTTTACTGATGAGTCACTGGCGCACGCTCAGCAGATGGTCGCGGCTCGCTAACCCAGACTTAGGCTATGCCGTTTTTGCCTAGACAGGTCTCAAGCTGTTAATTCCGCTGAGGCAACTAACCGCGTCTGCTTTGGCAGTTAACTTCGCTTTTGGCAATCCGCACACAGACCATACAAGTACATGCTGTGATCGGTGATCGTAAAGCCATATTTCT
>JBLHTH010000125.1:0-9986 GCA_047627195.1 Pseudohongiellaceae bacterium
AGCACCTGGCAAAGTGGAAGCATTAATTTGACTTTGTATCTCATCCTCTAATGCCTCAAGCCCAGATTCAGGAGAGTCTCCTAAATTGCCAGCGGCACTGCCCCCAATGCTGTAATCTTCGCTAAGGGTGATCTGTTGCTCCGTGCCACCGACAGTGACTGTAAAAGAAGTATTATCAGCCCCTGAAAAATTTAGATTGTTGAGTACTAAATTTCCAGCCCTGCGGTTAGTTTCAAAACTCACAACCTCATCAAAATTAATACTGCCAACCGTTGTGATTATCGGATCGATCTGAAGATTCCCCGCACCGGCTTCAGTGGATGAAAAATTGACAGAGCCGTCGCTTCCAATGTTGACTAGAATTTTTCCTGATAAGCTTGGAGATGCGTTAATCTGTGATTGAATGCTATTTTCTAGCGCCTCATTACCTGTTCCAGTGCCCCCTCCCAGTGCTAAAGCGGCGGCTCCTGAGTTTGAGAAATCTTTATCGATCAGGATATCTCTTGAATCACCATTAAGCGTGATTTTAAAACCCGTTGGAGGCGCAGTTTTTCCACTCTCGCTAACACCAGCTGAAACGATGTTTTGAGCCAGACCTTCGACTACATTTCCTATCGTGATATTGGAATTTGTCCCGACCGCCGCAGTGGTCAGCACTAAACGATTATTCTCAGCGCTAACGACAACATTGTTAGGCGCCGATAGTGCTGCATCTAACTGTGCTTGCACGTGACTAATTAGCTCAGTCTCAGTGGCGGTATCATCAGTTAGGTTAATTGCCTGAAAAGCTCCGCCGTTGACAGATATTGAAAACCCTTGATTACCTCCAGCTGCCGCGAAGTTAAGCCCACTAGCGACATTGAATGCGCCAGCGGTTGTGGCAGCCGTGGTTCCAGAAAAGTCTGTCCCTGCTGTAGAAACCCTGCCTTCAAGCGCTGCTGATCGGGCTGATTGCACGCCTAACAGCTGTACAGCAGATTTACCGCCATTGGAAACTAAATTGGTGCCAACTATTGAAGAGGGGGACGCGGAAGCATCCAAATTCAAAATACTCTCTACCTTGGTCGTTGCAGCTGGAGCTATCTCCCCTGTCTTGACAACCAGATCTGTTAGAGGTCCACCGCCACTGGCATCACCATTAACCGTGGGGGCAAAACCTTGCAGCCGCTCACCTTGGTTGTTAATAATATTTCCATCCTTATCTGTACCGAATGTTCCGGCTCGCGTATAGGCGGTACCTGACTCACCGCTCAGCACAAAAAATCCAGCACCGTTAATTGCAAGATCCAACGCGTTACCAGTAAAACTGACATTGCCTTGAGAAAAATCCTGCGCTATGTTCTGCAAAGACACGCCGCTGCCCTGCTGGTTGCCACCACCTCCGAGCACAGATGCGGCAAACACATCACCAAATTCTGTTCGCGACTTCTTAAAACCAACAGTGCTGGCATTAGCTATATTATTACCGGTGACGTTAATTTCTTCTTGAGCGGCATTTAAACCGCTAAGTCCTATATTAAAACTCATATCCTAATCCTTGGTCTTGAGACTAATTTATTTGAATAACATCAGACATTGGTGTTGGGCCAATACCTGCTAAATTTAGGGTAAGTGAGCCGCCTGGCTCAATCGTCACACTATTTACATTACTGCTTAAATAGATTGGCGCCCGCTGAGCTACACCGTCACTGCTAGTGCTTACTTCAAACCTATAAACACCTGCTGGATATCTCTGACCATTAGCATCTTCGCCAGTCCAAACAAATTCATTTCGCCCAGGGCTTATTGCTCCCAAATCAAAATTGTCAACCAGACCGCCGCTGCTGTTATAGACCTTCAAGCTCGCGGCATCGGCCACAATTGGGATTTCAGCCAGCACACTAATGGCGCCTTCATTACCAAGCAGAGTGTTATCACTTGCAACATGCACTGGCCTGCCCACTAGCGAGGTCGCCTGCAGATGCTGAGATGATTGGAAATTAGCAGCAAACCCGTCAAAGCTCTGTGTTAAATTCTGAGCCTCCTCAAGTGAAGAAAACTGGGCTAATTGCGAAACAAACTCACCATTCTCTTGCGGATTCATCGGGTCTTGGTTTTCCAACTGCGCAACGAGTAGCTTTAGAAATTCATCTCTACCAAGTTCCTGCTCTTTTGGCTCGTCTTTAAATGCCAAACTGTCAAGAACTGAACTGCGCCCTATTCCACTTATATCACTCACTTCTTTATCCTCTTTTTACAAAACACTAGGCAACTCAACTGAATCGCTCCATGAATAGTTTTATTGCCCGAGTGAGAGCACTCGCTGCATCATAGTTTTCGTTGCGTTCATTACATCCACATTTGCTTGAAATGAGCGGGATGCTGAAATCATATTAGTCATCTCTTCAACCACATTTACATTCGGGTAATACACATACCCTTCTTCATCCGCTAATGGATGCTGCGGCTCATAGCGCAGCTGAATCGGCTTTGCACTTTCCACTACACCATCTACCTGAACGCCTTCAAAGTTCTCGTTGGTATTCGAGCCGTCTAGTCTCATTTGAACTTCTTGTTGTACGGCTGAGAATAGAGGATACCTGGCCCTGAAAGCCTCAGCCTCGCTGCCTGCTGGGGTTTCGGCATTGGCCAGATTACTCGCTGTTGCATTTAACCTAAGTGTTTGAGCGCTCATCCCAGAGCCAGCGATATCGAAAATATTTCCTAAGCTCATATCACATTCCTTTTATTGATTCTTATCCAAACTGAAAATAGGCCTGATCTCGTGGTGTAAGCACTACACATGACTTTATTCACCTCTGATTGCTTTACTCAAACCGGTGAACTTGCCATTGAGAAATTGAAAGCTGGCTTGATGCTCAATAGCATTTTTGGCAAAGGCCGCATTTTCCTGCTGCTCATCAACGGTGTTTCCATCTAAAGAGGCTTGGCTAGGCACCCGATATGAAAGGCTTACTTCGGTTGCTGGGCTTGAGCTTGCAATATGACGGGAGTTAGAAGTCATCAGTCCCCTATTTCCTTTCGCCTCTCCATGCCCAGACAGCACAGCCTTAAAGTCCAAGTCGCGAGCTTTGAATCCTGGCGTATCGGCATTAGCAATGTTGTTAGCAATTGCTGCAGTGCGCTTGTTACGCAGAGTCAGTGCCTTCTCATGTATGCCTAATGCGTTTTCGAAACTGATAGTCATTTCTAAGCTCCACCACCTAAATTTTTTTTAGTTGCTCTATTGGGGTGAGCAAAGCTTGTGCCAAGTGCGTCAGGCCACGTATTCACTGACATGTAACATTAACGCTCCTTTGCCGCGGCAATGATTTACCGCTTTTGCGCTAGGAAACAGACGCTTGGATTGCCGCCTGTTCAAGTTAAAATAAAAAAAACAGCGCAATGTTTGAATCAGCCCTACACTGTCACAATGAGCATTCACTCCGACAAAGTTTTAAACGAATTAAGCAAGAAATCCTGCCAGATGGTTCGCACACTGCAGACCCTCGCTTTCCTGACCGTGCTGGGAGCAAATTCTTCTGCTGTTGCCGAACAAGGTGTTATTGCCCAAATTACCAATGAAGTTGAGCAATTTCTCGAGGATTTTCATGCCGGCAGGTTGCAACCAGAGCACCGGATTGAAATTATCGTTGGCTATATTGATCCCCGACTTAATCTGCCCGGTTGTCCCTCGAGTCTGCAGCTTGAGTTAAATGGTAATCAGCAAGGCATCGGCAAGCTTCAAGTTAAAGCAAGCTGCGCTGGCGACCGACCTTGGACCAAATATGTAGCTGCAGAAGTAAATTTATTCGGTAATGTACTGGTTGCGACGGAGAATATTCGACGTGGTACAGCCATCGAAGAGAGGCACATGCGGCTAATGGAAACAAATATTGCCACGCTTCGACGAACACCAGTGGCTGACCAAGATTTAGTTATCGGCATGGAGCTGAAGTACCCGCTAACGACCGGCAGTGCATTCTCTCTGGACAGTTTAACCAGACCACTGCTTGTTCAGCGTGGGGATCTGGTGCAATTGGTCGCAGAATCAAAAAATTTAAGAATCAGACAGCAAGGCGAGGCGCTCCAAGATGGCGCCCTTGGCAAAGTAATTAACGTTAGGAATAACAGCTCAGAAATGATTGTTCAGGCCGAGGTTATCGGCTCAGGGAAGGTAAAAGTACAATTATAACAAAGGCTTGAGTTAATATTTTTGCAATTATTTTCATTATAACTCTAACTTCTAACGCTTGAATGAAGAAGACATCAAATCGACTTAAAGATATTTTTACACCAGTCGTTATAATTTAGACCCGCTACCAACACCCGAAAAATATTTTTTTTGGAATGCAGGCATAGGGAAATAATTTTCTTAATAATGGATATAGAAGTGTTGTCGCTGTGAATAAAATCGGACCTAATATTACTCAAACCGCGCCTGAAAACCGCGGTACCAAAGCAGCCGTTATTACCCAGTTTAAGGGCGACCGGCGTGCTGTTAGCGATGTCAGCTCTCAGACCACGAGCGCGACGGTAGCACTCAGCTCTCAGGCTATAGATATGAGCGCGCTGGAATCACGCATCAAAAATTTACCAGATATCGACGCTGCACGCGTCGTTGAACTTCATAACCGCATTACCTCTGGAGATTACACTATTGATTCAGATAGCATCGCTAGCAAAATCCTTTCACTTGAAAGTTCAATAGACAGCTAGTGCTTCAACTATCAGAACTTTACACACTTTTAGACAGTGAACTTGATCACTGCCTACTTTTGACCAATATTCTTCTTGCCGAGCGCAGGCTTATAGAAACAAGACAGCTTGATGAACTCCCAAACATATTGAGACAAAAAGCAGATTTACTGGCCGTTATTGAATCAGGCCACAACCAGCGCCAAAGCTGGCTACTCTCAGTGAGCCTTCCGACATCCTACTCAGAATTTTTGAAAAAAGCTGAAAATGGGGAGATAGACGAGACAGAAACCTCTACCCCTAGCTCCCCCAGTGCCGCAGTCTGTCAGAAAAAGTGGCAGGAATTAAATGCTGCAAAAGAGTCTTGTAACGAGCAGAACACTGTCAATGGCATCGTCATCAGCAAAGCTAAAAAACGCAATGGCGAGCAATTAGACATTCTTAAGGGTATTAACCCTAGCAAAGAGCTCTATGACGCTAAAGGTCAGGCCATTAATTGCAGGAGCAGTCAAGGCAGTCATATTGCCTAATAACAACGAGTTTTTTCATAGTTTTTAGCTGGTGACGGCGGCTTTTTTAAACTCATAGGCCTCACGCTGCAAACCGTTACCCTTTAAATGAACGGCAAACTTAGATCAACCGAGACTCCGCCAGACATTAACCATGCTCTAGCGCAGCTATCCGCTAGTTGAGAACTGCGACACATAATTGCCGTAAATGCTGAACTAGCCTTGAACATTACCCGATCATCGATCAGGTCATCTAAATTCAGTTGGAAATGTAAGAAAAAAATTGGTTTCCCGATCTTGTAGTATGGAAACTATTGGTATTTAATACGCGGCCGATAGAGGCCTATAACACTGTGTTAGTATAAAACAAGTTGAGTTGGAGCTATTACTCCATCGGCTGGAAATAATGTGAATTTGAAAAACTTTTATATAGTGGCTTCTGCACCAAATGAGCCGACTCTGCAAGTGAAGATCTCCGGACCCTACCTAACAGAGCAAGCAGCACAGGCTGACTTAGCAGCTGCTATTGACGAGGCTATGGACATTGACCCTAGCGCAAAAGCATACAGTTACAGCATATCTCACGTAGAAAGCCGTAAACCTGGCGTAATCCAGCACATGGCGGCTCATGCCTAACCTTTGGGTTTAGCTAATCATAAGATTGGCTTGAAAAAGGTATACCTTGAGCGCAAGCTAGGTATAAGCCGCAGCGCAGCCAAATTTTTAGGGTTAGCCCCTATCTCCCAACGTTATTAGTACAATTGTATTAGTAAAACCGCACTAGTAAAGCAGCTTTAGTAAGACAGACTTAACAGCAAAACCAGCCGCTTAGCTTCTTTACACGCGCGCTGCCTGAGGGTTTCAACCAACACACAACCTCTTTCAGGCATTTCTAAACGCCTCTGATCACCCTAAATCTTTTATTTTGTATGAAATAAAGTTGAACTAAACGCTTTCTATTCTATCAATGGTAATGATTTCCGAGCTAATTCAGGTTTTTTGCTAAGTCATTTACAATACGCTAGAGGGGGTAGTCTTGAAGAAACTGAGTGCATTGCATCATATAAGCATAATCGAGTCTCGGGGAACCAATTGCGCCTGGGTACGAATCAAATACGATGGCAACAGTTTTCAGCAATCGTTCCCGTTTAAAAGGTTCGGCAGCAAAGCCAAAGCTATCGCTGCGGCTAAAAAAGTCCGAGATGAACAAGGTCAGAAAATTTATAGAGACAACTGGCCATTTGCGAAATACAGCCCCAGAAAGGTTTCTCCACTAAATTCTTCAGGAGAAATCGGTGTCAGCTATTCAGAAAAAGATAATTCCTGGGTCGCTACTTGGCAGCAAGGCAATGGCGGTAAACGCAAGCAACGTAACGCCTACTTCTCGATTAATAAATACGGAAAAATCAAGGCGAAGCAGCTTGCCATTAAAACTCGAAGGGACTCGGTAAAGGAAAATAGAGTCAATTGACTCCTAAGCGACACACTTAAGCCTAGCCTTATAATCCACTCTGATGTGACCAAATAGCCGATACGTCTAGCGAATTTACGTAGACCAAATTTGCTTCAAAGTTCAATCGATCTACGCCGTATACTTCAAAAAGCGCCTCAAAAGACGCGACAGCCTCGTCAGTATCGTTGTCAATGGCAACAACTAAATCATCTAATGTTTGGGCTTCCGACAACGCTTTCGCAGTATGCATCAAACCTGCATCGCGCATCCCCGCAATAATAACCACCTGAGTTTCACTGCTTGCGGGATACGTTGAAATCATTCCATAGTCTCTGAATTGCTCGCCATCTTCAGGCAAGCCGGCATCACTAGTAAAAAACCGTAACGATTCCTTATCTATCAACTCATCATAGCTGCGACCAATTTGTAGGCCTGAACTCGCAAAGGTCATCTGTGTGAGTTTTTCTAGCGCACTTATATAGCCAATATAAACAATATGGTTATCTCTAATGTCTGCTGCTGACAAATCAGACATCATCGTTATGTTCACTGTTTTATTGCTCGAGCGCAGTATCGGGACAATGCGCGCCAGCGCATAGGCGCTACCCTCAGGCATATAGGATAAATCGAGATCGAGGTAATTTTCAGCGCGCTCAATGTCCTGAAATTGGAGGTCCTCTAAGTCACCAGGAGAGTTAACGTTAAACTCTCTCACCATCCTGACTATATTGCCATTGGCGTTGAGTTCGCCAAAAATATAGTAGTCGCCCATCACCAACATAATAGGATGCTGGTCTTCAAGAACGGACCTCCAAATGGCATGCGATGACACAGAGTCCAGACGATCCGGCTCAATATCTGAACTAGACCCTACTAGATAGATCAAATTCCCCGAAAGTAAAACCACCCCTATTATCAGCAAAGCCTTAATTTGAAACAGCTCGGTAAATGACCAAATTTTCCCTGTCGCTATCCTTGCAGGGCTGCTATGCGCAATTGCAGCAACTGTATATTGACCTTTGGGGATAATAATCCGATGAGCTGCGCTCTTATCAAAGTCACGGTAATAGATGTCCAACTTCTTACGTAACTGATGCACATAAACTCGGACACTTGCATCTGAGGAGACATCAAAGCTCTCATTTTTTCCAAGCACACTAATTGCCAGCTCTATCTCTTTTGGCGACTTAGATTCAATCGAGCACTCAACCAAGAAATCCAACAATGCTGCATATTTTTTTGAGCGGCCTAGGACTCCACTCGCCACTATCTGTCCCGCTAACGCGCGTAATTGCGCTGGCGTAAAGGCAGCAGAGGCAGGACTTTCTGTATCTAAATAAGATGACTTTTGATTCATAGAGACTCGATGTTTAGCTCGCCAGTATACAGCCGTATGCGTCTGCGCGCTCCTTTACTCGTCTAGCCGGGCACTCGGCCTAGCAGCCAGCTTACAACACCGCCCCGCAAGCGTCCCTGATTCACCCCCAGGCACCGTCTGCGTAGTGCTTTGTACATTGCCTAATATCCGACGGCCAAAGTTTTACACAGTCGGCAAAGCCATCAGGATTGTTGGCATAAAGAACTCTAACCGCTTCTTCAAAATTTCCAAGGTTACCGGCAATTGCATAGATAAACCGATTAGTGCTGTCCTGCGCTAGGCGAGTTTTGTCCGCGCTCGTGTTATTTAAGCGATGCTGATCTACCAATCGCCTTAGTGTTGCAGAGGCACCACCGCGCTGCTTGTCTAGCCACTCCCAGTGTCCGGGTAAAAGTGTGATCTCCCTGCCCACAACTCCCAATTTTGGTCGGCCGGGTTTATTTTTAAGCGCTGGCCTGCCCTCTGATAAGTTAGGCTGTTGGGATTCTCGACGCGGACCAAAGTCCAAACTTATCTGCTTGCCATCATTTTGGTCGAAGAATAAGAAATTTTGCCTATGAACATAGTTTTGTATTTTCTCTTTGACCTGCGCTATAGAACCTTCTGCTACTAATTTTTGACCTGCAAAACAAAGACTGACCCGTCCATTTTCATTTCCTCAATGTGTTGGACGACAAACATTATTACCTTGGTAGAAAAATTAAAAACAACTTCGCTCACAATATCAAAATCACCTATATCGTATGGCAGGCCACGCAAAAACTAACTAAAGCGAGGTCTCGCAGCACGGCTTTTTTAAACCCCATAACAAAGAATAAGAAGCATAGCTTATATAATATTTCGCATTAGATAATAGTTATAAACATTTGTTTTATAGCAATTTTATATAAATATGAAACCGGAATCTCTGTTGCTAGAAAACTTCTAATCTGCTTAAATTTACTAAAAAGCTTAAGCCGGCGCTTGAAATCCACTTTAGCAACCTTATATATATCCTAAGCAAGCGCTCCTAGGAGGCTTGCGCAACCGCCCGATCATTTGATGGGCACACTACATATTGCTAAACCATAGTCGGCCGTTGCCGGCACCAAGGATATGAACATGAGAAACTTTGACTTTTCACCGCTTTACAGAACCACTGTAGGCTTCGATCACCTTTCGACTTTATTAGACTCAGTGAACCGCGCAGACAGTGGCGCAAATGGCTACCCACCTTACAATATTGAGCTGCTAGACACAGACCAATACCAAATTTCAATGGCAGTCGCAGGATTTGCCGAAGCCGAACTAAACATTCAAACCGAGAAAAACACTTTGCTAGTGAAAGGCGTTCACGAAGCAGAGGCAGACAGCAAAAACTTTCTCCATCGGGGTATTGCAGCAAGAAATTTCGAGCGTCGCTTCCAGCTCGCAGACCATGTAGAAGTTACATCAGCTAGGCTTACCAACGGATTGCTTTATATAGAATTATTGAGAAAAATTCCTGACGCAATGCAGCCAAAAAACATCCCTATTGGCACGCCAAAAGCAACCCTGATAAATACCGAAAAGCAAAACGCCGCCTAACAGAGGGTTAGTCAGGCCGATAAAAAAGCCGCACCACCTGAACGGTGATGCGGCTTTTTCTATTGAATCAATGCCTATTTTACCAGAGCTGAGCTTTTCATAATCGGGGCTGCCTAGAGCCTACTTTAGCAAAAGTTGGGGCCATCAGAGACCCCCCCTGGCAAAACCTGCACAGTTTATAAATCGATTTCTTACAATAGATACAGTCTGCGGCACCAAGGGTTGTAAACCTTTTTCAACTTGGTGGCGTTTAATAGACATACGTCTTTTACTTGGATATTAACTCTTGCCAAAACCTGAGATCCGCATGCACTTACTAAACGATACCAAAAGCCGCGTCGGCAAAGCTCTTTGTCACTATATGAGGATGCGCTTGAAATTTCGCGGAACGGTATTTTCTGAT